>NZ_JACYLP010000033.1:0-25303 GCF_015272455.1 Thermoleptolyngbya sp. C42_A2020_037 | reverse complement strand
CGAAGAGAGAAGAACGAAGAGAGAAGAACGAAGAGAGAAGAACGAAGAGAGAAGAGAGAAGAAGTTCTGTTTTTCGTTTTTCCCGTGAAGTTCCGTTTCTCGTGGGAGCGATCAGAACTTTGTGTCCCAGGTCTGGAAACTAGAAATCAAGGGGTTCAGCCCTGTCATCCGCGTTTTTCTGACCACTCCCTTTTTCGTTCTTCGTTCTTCGTTCTTCGTTTTTTCTATCTCTCACCCCGGCACTCCCAATCCCCTCCTCCCATATCCTCACCACCTCGTCGGCCCCGCCGCTGACGAGGCTTTTTCCACTGGGGCTAAAGGCCAGAGCGGCGATCGCCCAGGCTCCGCGCAAGGCAGTGGGTCGATGGGCAACGGTCAGTCCAATTTCAGGATGGCGCGTGAGCGCCCAGAGCTTGATCGTGTTGTCATCACTGCCGCTGGCCAGGAGGGTTCCTTGGGGGCTGAGGGCGAGGGTGGTGATGGTGTCTTTGTGGGCGACGATGGGGCGCGTCTGGGCCATGCGGTTGAGGTCCCAAAATCGCAGCGTCTTGTCGGCTCCGGCGCTGATCAGGCTTTGCCAGTCGGGGGTGATGGCCAGCGAGGTGATGCGGTCGGTGTGGGCCCGCAGCGTGCCAATCAGCCCGTCAGTTCGCAGGTTCCACAGGCGAATCGTTTTGTCGTAGCTGGCGCTGATCAGCGTGTGCCCGTCGGGGCTGAGCAGCAGGGCGCTGATGCGATCGCGGTGTTTGCCCAGGCTGGCGATTTGCTCGCCCGTTTCCAGGTTCCACAGATTGATCCGCCCGTCACCGCCGCCCGTGGCGAATATTGGCGCGTGCTGGCTAAGGGCGATCGCCGACACCAGCCAGTCGTGCCCATCAATTGTCCGCATCAGCTTTTGCGTGGCTATGTCCCACTGCTTGATCGTGCCGTCGTCGCTGGCGCTGAGCAGTTCGATGCTGTCGGGGGTAAAGGCCAGAGCGCTGAGGCGATCGCCATGCCCATTGCCAAACAGGCCCCCATTGCCCAGCGTGTGTAGCAGGTCGCCCGTCTCCAGGCTCCACAGCCGGATGGTTTTATCGGTGCTGCCGCTGGCAATCCACAGACCGTCGGGGCTGGTGGCGAGGGTGGTGATGGGGCCAGTGTGGGCAGAGAGGGTGCGGGTGCAGTGCCAGTTGGAGAGCGGGGGGGGAGGGGCAAGGGGAGTAACGGGTTGACGAGGGGCAGGAACGATAGATTGACGAGGGGCAGGGTTGGATTTGGGCAGTTTGGGGAGGGGGAAGCCGAGGTCTTTGAGGACGGCGGCGGCGGTTTTGTAGCGGCTGCTGATGGGGCGCTGGAGCAGTTTATTGAGAACGCGGGTGAGGCGATCGCCAATTGGTTCTGGCAAATACTGCCGCCAGATCCAGGCATCCTGCATGGGGGAATACAGATCAAACGGGTGCATCCCGGTTAGCAGGTGAATGCAGGTCACGCCCAGGCTGTAGAGGTCGCTGGCAAATTCGGCCCGCCCCATCACCTGCTCTGGTGCAGCATAGCCCGCGCTGCCGATCATCGTGCCCGTTTTCCCCAGGGCTGTCTGCGTGACATATTTCGACGCGCCAAAATCCACCAGCACCAGTTCCCGGTCGCCCTGCCGCTGAATGATATTTTCGGGTTTCACATCGCGGTGGATTACGCGCTGACTGTGAATAAACGCCAGCACGGGCAGCAGGCTTTTAAGCAAATCCAAAATCTGCCCTTCGTGAAACACCTTCTGCTCGTGCAGCAGCACTTCCAGGTTTTTCCCCGGAATGTATTCCTGCACCAGGTATTGCCCGTCCTCATCTTCCAAATTGGCCAGCAGCCTGGGAATTTGGGGATGCTGCCCCAGTCGCCGCAGCCGCTCTGCCTCTTGCCGGAATAGCTCGGCTGCTCGGCGCGAGTCGCCCCGCTGGAGGGGAAAGAATTGCTTGATGACGCAGTGGCGGGAAGAGGCGGAATGCTGGGCAGACCGTTTGCGCTCGTCGATGGCCAGAAAGGTGCGCCCAAAGCCTCCCTGCCCCAGCAGCTTGACCGCCCGAAAGCGATCGCCCAGCACTAGCGCTGCCCCGCAGTGCTGACACGTTTCTCCGGTTCCGGGATCTTGCGGCTGCGGGCAGGCAGGATTCAGGCAATGCATTCGGTTCAGCCAATAAGGTCAAAGCGCGATCACGTGGGAACTAGCTCACCCGGCCGCAGCTTCGCCCATTTGCCCGTTTCTTCAACAAAGCTGAGGCAGCCGACCACATCCCACTCCATTTCGATAATGTCGTCCGCGTCGCCCTGGCGAATATTGACATTAATCGTCGGTTCGGTGGCTTCAAAGTCTGGAAACTCTGTCAGATGGGGCTGCTGATGCTGGTGTTCCACCGCGTGATACGTCGTGCAGCGATCCACGTAATGGCAGTTAACGCAAATACACATCTTAAAAATTCTCCCGCCGCCAGGCCAGTGGGGATTTAGAGTCGTCTGCTTTTATGCTACTCTAGCTCAGTTTGCGAAAAAGCGGCGATCGCCCCTGACAGATGTAGCAGAATGGAGGTATTCGGTTTCGGGGGTTAGGGGTTTGGGGTCAATAGCTGCGGGTTGGCGGACGGGTGCAGGGTTTGAACCTTGCCCCTCTCCCGCCAGAAAGCACTGTTCTAGCCTTTGACCCGTTACCTCCGAGCCATCGTCCGTGAATCTCTGCTCCCTGACCCCTTGACCCTTGCCTCCCTTGACCTACCTCACCCTGCCCAAAGACACGCTCACCACGGCTTCCGCCCTGTCGCCCCACACCTGGCCTTTTAGCCTGGAATGGCTGCCGTCGGATGCCTATTTGGTGGGCGGCAGCGTGCGGGATGCGCTGCTGGGGCGGCAGGCGGAATATTTGGATCTGGATTTTGTGCTGCCGGAGGGGGCGGTGGCCACGGCGCGGGCGATCGCCAATCACTATCGCACAGGCTATGTGCTGCTGGATGCGGAACGGCAGATTGCGCGGGCGGTGTTTGAGCGAGCCACGGTGGACTTTGCCCAGCAGGTGGGGCCGACGCTGGAAGCAGATTTGCAGCGGCGCGATTTTACGGTGAATGCGATCGCCTACAACCCACACACCGAGCAGCTCTTTGACCCGCTGAACGGCTACAGCGACTTGCAGCAGCAACTCATCCGCATGGTCGCCCCAGAGAACCTGAAGGAAGATCCCCTGCGGCTGCTGCGGGCCTATCGGCAGGCGGCGCAGCTTGGCTTTGAGCTAGAGCCAGACACGCAGACCACGATTCAGCGATTGGCAGATCTGCTGGCAGGCATCGCGCCAGAGCGGGTGCAAGCGGAATTGAACTACCTGTTGGGCACGGCACGGGGCACCCGCTTTTTGCAGATGGCCTGGGAAGACGGGCTGTTTTGCACCTGGCTGCCCCACGCGACGGCGACGGGGATGGATCGGGTGGCCCAAATGGACAAGGCGGCGATCGCCCTGGAAACGCGCTGGCCCGCGCTGGCAGCAGAGCTTTCCGGCTGGCTACGAGATCAGCAAAAGGTGTCGGGGCTGGGGCGAAGCTGGATGCGGATTGCCAAACTAACGGCGCTGGTGTCGCCGGAGGCGGCCGAAGCCGAAGCGGAACTGCGAACCCTGAAGTATAGCCGCAACGAAATCCAGGCGGTGCAGACGGTGCTGCGCTATTTGCCGCAGGTGCCTGCCATCGTGCAGCCAACTGCCACCGCTACCGAACAATATTTCTTCTTTCAGGGCGTGGGCGCGGCCTTTGGGGCGCTGAGCGTGGTGGCGCTGGCATCGGGTATTTCTGAAGCGGCGATCGCCCCTCTCATTGTTCGCTTTCTCGATCCCAACGATGCGATCGCCCATCCCCACCCGCTCGTGACCGGGCGCGACCTGATGACGCAGTTGCACCTGCCGCCTGGCCCCAAGATTGGGCAACTGCTTGAAGTTTTGCAACTGGCTCGCGCCGAAGGAAAAATCGCCACGCCCGCCGAAGCGCTCGATTTGGCGGCACGTTGGATATAGGTATCTGCCAGTCCTGCTAGAACGGCCGCCAGACGGTTTGGAAACTTTAGCGCTATAACGGCAGTAGGAGGAGCCAGTTTTAGGTGCTAAGTTTTAGGCGCAAAGCTTGGAGAGGCAAGCTTCGGACGCGAAGTTCGTGCTGCTAAGCTGCGAGTGCCTGGTTTTAGGTATCAAGCTGCAATCGCAAGCTTGGGCAATTTGTGTTGCCACTTTGTTGCACCTCAAATGCTACGTTACAGCTTTTGCAGCTTTAAGCATCTTCTCTATGGGGAGAGTAAGCTCAAGCCTCCACAAAACTTGCTCCCTCTCCCAGAAACCTGATCCTCCCTGACCCGCGGTTAACCTCCATCGAAAAATTTGCATCGCAAACTTGCATCGAAAAGACTCGAAGCCTATGTGTTTCTCTGCAACTGCTAGTTTTAGTTTGGGTGCGACGTTGATTCCGGTAGGTGTTGCCTGTATTAAACGGGCACAGGAGCAAGACAAGCGCTATATGCCGCTGGCGGCGTTTCCGCTTGCGTTTGGCATTCAGCAGGTTATCGAAGGACTGGTGTGGGTAGGATTGGGTGCAAATAATACTCGGCTGGTGGCGCTGGCGGCGGCCGGGTTTGTGTGCTTTTCTCATGGGTTTTGGCTGGTGTGGACCCCGCTGACGGCGGCGAGCGTGGAGAGCGATCGCCCCCGCTGGCAAGTCTGGCGGGCGCTAGCAGGCTTGGGGTTTCTCTACGGCCTCTATTTCAACTTACCCATCTGGCTTGAACCACAGCGGCTTTCGGTGAGCATTCACAATCACTCGCTGGTCTACCAGCTTCAACTCCTGATGGAACCTACGCGAGCGCTTTCGCTATTCGGCTACACGCTGTATGTCCTGACAATTTTGGCTCCAATGCTGCTGAGTGGCGATCGCCACATTCAGCGGCTAGGGGGGCTGGTGCTGGTGGCGCTGCTGTTCACCGCCAACTTTTTTAGCGCTGGATTTATTTCAGTGTGGTGCTTTTTTGCAGCACTCGTTTCGCTGTATGTTGGCTATGTGTTTTTGCAAGGACTGGAACCCCGCTCCCAGCCGCCCCTCGCCTAGTGCAGTGTCACAGTTTAGCTTCAGGGTGATGCCTTGGCTCGTAATAAGTGCTTCAGCGCTAAAGCGCTTACTGCCAACCCAAGTTCTAGCGCTTACTACCAACCCAAGTTCTAGCTGTGATATAGCACTAGGGCCAAAGCCCAATCTTGCAGCCTGACTATGCCCACAACGCTGACCCTGTTTGACTTTAGCCAGCCCCAGCCAACCCTTGCGGCCGTGTGGGGGCCGCTCAACGATGGCGTGATGGGCGGCCTCAGCCAGAGCCAGTTTCGCCAGGTGGGCACGTCGGGCGTATTCTCTGGGCGGGTGTCTACGGAAAATTCGGGCGGCTTTGCCTCAGTGCGGACGCGGGATTTTGAGCCGCCGCTGGATCTGTCGAGCTATGTCGGCATCGAACTGCGGCTGCGGGGCGACGGCAACCGCTACAAGTTCTTCTTGCGGCCCGAAAACCGCTGGGACGGGCTGGCGTTTTGCAGCAGTTTTGACACGCTGGATGACCAGTGGATCACGATGCAATTGCCCTTCGCCCAGTTTGCGCCCGTGATCCGCGCCAAGACGGTTTCTGGCGTGTCGCTGGATTTATCGCGGATCTATTCACTGCAACTCATGCTCAGCAAGTTTGAACTGGACGGACGACTCAATCCACACTTCGCGCCTGGCCCGTTCCAGTTGCAAATAGAGGCGATCGCCGCCTACCGCTAGTTCGATATCTCCGGTTCCGCAACTGCGTCGAGCCGCCGCTGCCCGCATCCGATTGTCGCTGATCATCCTAAACCAATGCCCAATTTCTCTACTCGCATTGCGAAACCAACCCCTCGCCTAGCACAAATAGGGCAAAACTCTGGCTAAATCTTGTGAATTTCGCTTATCAAAGCGCACCAATTTTATCTGCCCATTTGCTTTAGATTGAGAAGAGTAACCCGATCTTCATCTAGGCTTAACGGGGTAAATTTATGCATTTGAGCGAAATCACCCACCCCAACCAACTCCACGGACTCTCGATCCACCAGCTAGAGCAAATCGCCCGCCAAATCCGGGAAAAGCATCTAGAAACCGTGGCGGCGAGTGGCGGGCATCTGGGCCCCGGTTTGGGAGTGGTGGAACTGACCCTGGCGCTCTACCAAACGCTGGATCTCGACCATGACAAGGTGGTGTGGGATGTGGGGCACCAGGCCTATCCCCACAAGCTAATTACTGGACGCTACAACAATTTTCATACGTTGCGCCAAAAGGACGGCGTAGCGGGCTATCTGAAGCGCTGTGAAAGCAAGTTCGACCACTTCGGCGCGGGCCACGCCTCCACCAGTATCTCAGCGGCGCTGGGCATGGCGCTGGCGCGAGATCTAAAGGGCGAAAAGTACAAAGTTGTGGCGGTGATTGGCGACGGGGCGCTGACGGGCGGCATGGCGCTGGAGGCCATCAACCACGCCGGACACCTGCCCAAGACCAACTTGATGGTGGTGCTAAACGATAACGAAATGTCGATTTCGCCCAACGTCGGCGCGATTCCTCGCTATCTCAACAAAATGCGCCTCAGCCCGCCGATGCAGTTCCTCACTGATAACCTGGAGGAGCAGTTTAAGCATCTGCCGTTTGTGGGCGACTCGCTCACGCCGGAGCTACAGCGAGTGAAGGAAGGCATGAAGCGGCTGGCAGTGCCCAAGGTGGGTGCGGTGTTTGAGGAACTGGGCTTTACCTACATGGGCCCGGTGGACGGGCACAACCTGGAAGAACTGATTCACACGTTTACCCAGGCGCACAAGATTCAGGGGCCGGTGCTAGTGCATGTGGCGACGACCAAGGGCAAGGGCTATGCGATCGCCGAAAAAGATCAGGTGGGCTATCACGCCCAGTCGCCCTTTGACCTGGCCACGGGCAAAGCGAAACCGTCGAACAAGCCCAAGCCTGCCGATTACTCAAAAGTCTTTGCCCATACGCTGGTGAAACTGGCGGAAAACAATCCCAAAATCGTCGGCATCACCGCTGCCATGGCCACGGGTACGGGGCTAGACAAGCTCCAGCAAAAGTTGCCGAAGCAATACATCGACGTAGGCATTGCCGAGCAACATGCGGTGACGCTGGCAGCGGGGCTGGCCTGCGAGGGAATGCGCCCGGTGGTGGCGATCTATTCCACCTTCTTGCAGCGTGCGTTTGACCAGATCGTGCATGACGTGTGCATCCAGAAGCTGCCCGTGTTTTTCTGTCTGGATCGGGCGGGCATCGTCGGTGCAGACGGCCCGACGCACCAGGGGATGTACGACATTGCGTATCTGCGCTGCATTCCCAATATGGTGCTGATGGCTCCGAAGGACGAAGCCGAGTTTCAGCGGATGATCGTGACCGGGGTGAACTATACCGACGGGGCGATCGCCCTCCGCTATCCACGCGGTAGTGGGCAGGGCGTGCCGCTGATGGAAGAAGGCTGGGAGCCACTGCCCATCGGCAAAGCCGAGATTCTGCGCCAGGGCGATGATGTCTTGCTGCTGGGCTATGGCACGATGGTCTATCCCGCTATGCAGGCCGCTGAAATCCTCAGCGAACACGGCATCGAGGCGACCGTGGTCAACGCCCGCTTTGCCAAACCGCTGGATACGGAGCTAATTCTGCCGCTGGCCCAGCAGATTGGGCGCGTGGTGACGCTCGAAGAGGGTTGCTTGATGGGTGGCTTTGGTTCCGCTGTCGCAGAAGCGCTGCTCGATGCGGATATTCCTGTGCCGATCAAGCGGCTGGGCGTGCCGGATGTGCTAGTGGATCATGCCAAGCCAGAGCAATCGCTCAGCAGCCTGGGGCTGACGGGCCCGCAGATCGCAGATACCATCCGCGAGTGGGCGGTTCCAGCGGCAGTCGAAGCCGTCCGCTCCTAGAAGCCTCTGCTTCTAAAAGATCATCTGAAAGATTAACGGAGATACCGTGCCCAGGTTTGAATCACTCGGTTTGAACCACCCGGTTTGAACCACCTGGTTTGAACCGTCTGTGGTCGATGTCCTGGGCACGTATCCGCCTCTCTGACCGTAATCTCAATACAAACAATCCAAAATCGCAAATCCAAAATCGCAAATCAACACGAGCTACGCCAGATCGGGGAAAACCTGCTGTACGGCTGGGTGTACCAAACGATGGGCCTGCACGTTTAGCCCCTTGGCTAGCGCGTCATCGGTTTCCAGTGCCTTGAGTCCCTGGTTGGCCAGCTTCACCACGTAGGGCAGGGTGCTGTTGTTGAGCGCCTGCGTCGCCGTCCAGGGCACCGCTCCGGGCATATTTGGCACGCCGTAGTGAACCACGCCCGACACCTCGTAGGTGGGCTGCGTGTGGGAAGTTGGGTGCAGCGTCTCTACGCAGCCGCCCTGATCCACCGCCACGTCTACGATCACCGAGCCTGTCCGCATTTGCTCCACCAGGCTGGCAGGCACTAGGATGGGCGCACGTCGGCCCGGTACCAGCACCGCACCAATCAGCAGGTCGGCATTGGCAACGGCGGTTTCAATCTCGGCGGAATTGCTGTAGAGCAGCTCGACCCGCGAGCCAAACAGGGTTTCCAGGTAAGACAGCCGCTCTACGTTGATGTCAAAAATTTGCACCTGAGCGCCCAGCCCGACGGCCATTTTTGCGGCTTCGGTGCCCACCACGCCGCCACCCAGAATCACGACTTTGCCTGGTTTAACCCCCGGCACGCCGCCCAGCAGCACGCCGCGCCCACCCTGCTGCCGTTCCAAAAAGCGTGCGCCAAACTGCACGGAGAGCCGTCCGGCGATAATGCTCATGGGAGTCAGCAGGGGCAGGCTGCGGTTGGGCAGTTCGACGGTTTCGTAGGCGATCGCCGTCAGCCCCACCCGCATCAGTTGCTCTGCCAGCTCCCGCGCCGCCGCCAGGTGCAGGTAGGTAAAGAGCAGCTGATCCTTTTGCATCAGGTCATATTCGGCCGGGAGGGGTTCCTTCACCTTCACCACCATCTCTCGGCTCCAGGCATCCTTTGCAGAAGGCACGACCTGAGCGCCAGCTTGAACATAGTCCTCATCCGTGAACCCCGCGCCCACGCCTGCCTGGGTTTCGACAAATACTGTGTGTCCTGCTTCGACCAGCGTGCGGACGCTGCTGGGACTCAGCCCCACCCGAAATTCCTGATCCTTAATCTCTTTGGGAACGCCGATTTCCATACCAACACCTCAAAAGCTCCCCCACCCATTGCGGAGGCGGTAAATTCTTAGATACTTCCAAGGTAAATCCCTTTTGCGAGAGAGTCTTCGCCCGGATGGATCGACCTACGCCGTTTATAGCAGGAGTTTGAGGCTGGGGGGTTGATTTTGGATTGACGAATGGGCCGCACTCTCTACAATAAAGAGGACGAGTAAAGAATTGTAAAAGCCATGACTCAAACTCCGCCACAACCAACCGTGACTCCAAAGCTCCAGGAACCGAAGTTTGGCTTTAATGAATACGCTGAGCGCCTGAATGGGCGGGCGGCAATGGTGGGATTTTTGATTACGCTGGCGATCGAATACCTGACGGGTCAGGGCTTGCTGTCCTGGTTGGGTCTTTATTAGTCTCTAGTCAGTCTGTTGAATGGGCTTAGTTTGAATGAGCAAATTAGGCCCTAATCTTGTTTTTTGAGCAAGTCGCCCACTGCCTGTGCCGCTTCCAGGTGTGCCCAGGTGGTGGGGATAAACGTAATGCGCCGCAGCTTGTGGCTGGGAATTGGGCGGGGCAGCGATCGCACGTCTCCCAGCATGAGCTTGTAATACCAGTCTTGATCTTTGGGGCCAGGAGCCGCTTGGGGCAACAAATCGCAGCGCTGCACTTTAGCGATCTCAGTCACAGCGGCA
This sequence comes from Thermoleptolyngbya sp. C42_A2020_037, assembly GCF_015272455.1. Taxonomy (NCBI): domain Bacteria; kingdom Bacillati; phylum Cyanobacteriota; class Cyanophyceae; order Oculatellales; family Oculatellaceae; genus Thermoleptolyngbya; species Thermoleptolyngbya sp. C42_A2020_037. The sequence goes on along the minus strand of NZ_JACYLP010000033.1, from coordinate 15,384 downwards.
TAGTAGCGAATTGCGTAGGCTTCTGCGCCAAAGGCTTTGGTTTGGTAGAAGGCAATCCAGGCGGGCGGCCAGTGCAGGCGAAGAGACTTTTCAACACTAGCGACAGGAATGCGATACCAATGCTGTTCTTGGGCGATCGCCCAATCCGCCACATCCTTCAAAATCGCCACCAGCACCCGAGTCATCCGCCTAGTCCATTCTTCAAGTTTCTACCCCCCTCGCAAACCCCTTGGCTCTAGCATGTCTTGGTTTAAGTTCCATCGATATGCCCTTCCAAGGCGCTTAACTCTTACATCCTTGTTACAGCATGCTCTATCTTTCTGCATTCACGGGCGTAAGTATAGCATTCCCCTGAAGGCAAAGCTTACGCGCTTACAATGAGCTTCCTTCAGGTTCTAAAAGATCTCTCGCGGGTCGCACCCGCGAGAAATTCTGTAAATCGCAAGGAGTTGAGAACTCTCTTAGCCGTAATTAGCAGCACAACAAAAGTGCTACAAGCTCTGGGTTGTCTAACTTCTAGCTCTGTTCACGTCTGCGCCCCAGAGCACCGCTCTTGCCTAACCCCCTGCCCCTGCCAATGTAGGCTTATCATACCTGTTTCGTCGCTGATTCAGCTTCCTACTCGATAGCCTTGTTGCTGTTGCGCTTCCGCAGCATAGCAATGCCCATGCCAATCAATCCAGGTAGTGCTGCTGGAGTCGGCACAGACTCTGCAATGTGTCTATCAGTCAGCGAGTCAGAGATGCGAAAGCGAGTCGTACTAGAAGCGATTCCAAATTCGTCGAGATCGGGATTATAGGCTTTGCCCCTACCGCCACCCCCATAGAGCAGATTCCCATCTGAGTCAAAGCCGCCGATAAACCCGAATAGGAATGCATAGGCAGGTCGCTTGTAGGGGCGAGGTGGGCGCGGAAAATCGTCAACCAAGCTTAAGATGACCTCTGCGTAATTTCCTATGAGGTCAGACTTCTTCGTGTGCACTAATAATCCACTTGTGGTAGGCTCACCGAATATCGGATCTGGAATCCCAAAATTAAAGTGGTGCACGTAGGAGCCAAATCGAAAGGTTGCGCTTTTCAGGTTCCAAATCTTTGTGCTCTGAAGAGATTCTTCACATTCCTCTGGAGACAACATTCCGCAGTAAAAGTCGGTCTCATCGAATGCATAGTCGAGGGTAAACGTGTCCTCAGTGTTGAAAAACCCCAGAAGATGAGGAAACTCTGGGTCATCTGCCCACTGACCCTCAGCCCTGCCAGTGATCAGGGCACTGTTGGCAGGCGCCGCCCATGTACAACCCATAACTGCAAGACCCAACATTAAGAACGATGCCGAAGCTTTTTTCAATCTGAGTGCCATATCAACCTCCTCTAAAAGAGATTCCTTGAATTTGGTAGAATCCCCCCTGTTTTGGAAGCAGGTACAAACAGCTTGAGTTAATCAGAACCATCAGAAGAAGCGGACTAACCCCACTCGTCATAGACTCTCCGCGCCCAAAACTCTCCAGGATAGAGGCTCAGCCTCAGACTAGGGTTAGCTCAGTAGCGGAAGGGAGGGTTAGGACAGCAAGAAATTCTGTAAGCCGCTAGTCGGCTAACGCATAGTCCTAACCCCTGCTCCCCAGCCTTGCCCCTTGCTATAGGGGGTCCGCTTCACTATCTCTAGTCTTCGCAGACTCAGGGCGCTGACCTAAGCCGGGTCCCAACGGTAGATGACTCCTCGAACAAGATCGACACCGTATAGTCGGTTATCTGGCCCCATTTCCATATCCACAACATAGGGGACCCCGGAATCAAACACCCGGACGGCTGTAATCCGTCGAGCCGAATCGAGGGTTGCAGCATAGAGCGTACCGTTCCTTACGTCCCCAAACATTAGGGTGTTAGCGTTGTAGAAATCTCCAACCGTAACGGCAGAATCATTGTCTGGCGCTCCGTGGCTGCGGGATAAAAGCGGAAAGACAGCAGGTGAGTCATCGGGATTGTTGCGATTGCCATTGTTGTAGAAGGCAATGGCTTGGGGCAAATCCCTGTAGCTCGCAGTGCGGTGGGGCCCTTCAAAATAGGGCCAGCCGAAGTTAGATCCGGCAGGGCCTGTATTGATTTCTTCCCAACTATTCCAGCCCACGTCTCCCATAACCGGAAGTCTGGTCACAGGATCGAAGGTAAAGCGGTAGGAATTTCGGATGCCGTAGTAGAAGACCTTGGATTGGTTGCTGTTCGGATCGCCGTTGTAGAACGGATTATCGGGAAGCCCTTGACCTGTAATAGGATCAATCCGCAGCATTTTCCCAGACAGGTTGTTGATATCTTGCACCCGCACTGACCGCGGGTCTGCAAAGTTATAGGAGGTACCATCTCCATTGGTGACGTACAGGTATCCATCGGGACCGAATACCACCTGTCCAATCGTGTGGGAGTTGCTGTCGGTTGCTAAATAGTCCCGGATATTTCCGTTTTGCAGACCTGGGCGATCGGGGTCATTATCCTGGGTGCCAAATTCAATAAGCTCAGAGGGGGCTGTGATTGTGGTGCCATTGACGATGCCCGACGGAGGAATAGAGCGATCGCCATTGCTGTCTACATCTGGTCGGCTGGTGTATTGCCATAGGCTATTGCTGCCAAGCAGCACCATTAAGCTATTTGGGTCGGCAATCATAGTGGTTGGATTCACCGTTACTCTCACCAAGCGCGATGGCCGATTGCCCTCTCCATCCCGCCCTGACAGCCCTGAACGCCCTGCGGTTTCGGGAGGATCAAAGGTGTAGAGCAGGTATACATAGGGGGTGTTGGGGAAATCTGGATGCACCGCAATTCCTAACAAGCCGCGATCGCGCGTATCGTTTACCTGGCTAGATATGTTAATGAGGGGCGTAGCCCGCAGAATGCCATTATCCACAACCCGCACAATGCCATTCTTCTGGGCAATGAGCATGTAGCGCCCATCCGGCGTCCAGTCCAGCGTAGTCGGTTGCGTCAATCCTGAGACAGCCGTGCGCCGAACAAGGTTTCCTAACTCTAGGTCATTATCTAGGATTGTGATAACTGACGCAGTTTGGCTTCCTAAGACACCACCGGTTGGATTACTCAAAACCACGGAGAAGCTTTCGTTATCTTCGATGAGCGTATCGTTGATGATGGGAATTGAAATAGTTTGAGCTGTCTGCCCCGGTGCAAAGGTCAGCGTGCCAGAGCGAGCTAAATAGTCAGAGCCAGCTTGTGCAGTACCGTTGACCGTGTCGTAGCTGACTGTAGCAGAACCAGAGGAATTTCCACTCCGTTGCACAGTTACGACAACGGATGACGAACCTTCTGACACGGCGATCGCCGCTGAAGTCATAGCGAACGTACTTGGTGTATCATCATCCACGATGGTGATCAGAACAGTCCGTGGCGCTCCCAAAGAGCCACTGCTGGTATTCTGTAAACCAACAGCAAAGGTTTCATTCGACTCGATAGCATCATCATTAACGATTGGAATCGTGAAGGTCGCCTCTGATTCTCCAACCTCAAAGACAATCTGTCCTGTGTTGTCTCTACCGTCAAACACCGGTTGCGTGTAGTCCGCTCCCGCAGTTGCAGTGTTGGCAGTTCCCAGCTCATTGGTCGTATACTCAACCGTTAGCCGCTCAGCGGTACTGCCTGTGCGCACAGCCGTTATAGTCACAAAACCAGCCGCTTCATTCACAAAAATCGTAGCGTTATCCTTTAGCGAAACCAGACTAGTGCCCGAACTGACCTCAATAATGCCGCGCAGTCTGGCAAACGCAGAATTATCGTCCCACCTGCCAGGACCACCGTAATTCATCCAGGCATAGTCCTGATTGCCACCAGGACCGCCGTTGTTGGGTTCACCAGGTTGCCAGTTGGTATAGGTCAGAGGCTCGCCACTTACCCAGCGGAACTGTCCTTCCACATCCTTGTCAGTGAGACCGATCCAGAAGCCCTCACCGCCGCCGAAGGTTTGAACGAGCCAAGCTTGTTCTGCGGCATCGTTGATGGTGACGAGGTTGCCGCCCCGGCTGCGGGCTTCTGCCTGGGCTTCTTCCCAGGTTTTAGCGCCGTTGGTTAAGAAGTACTGATTGCCGTTGTAGGTAAACCCGCTGACAACATTCACCTGAAAGGTGCCCAGGGTAGCGCCCGCTGCGAAATTACCGCTGGTATCCCGGACTTGGTTGGGCAATAGCGTCACGGTATAAATGCCGTTGTCGCTGGGGTCCCAGGTGCCGCCGGGGGCGGTAATGCGGTAGGTGGCGGTTCGGGGGGTGCCGTTTCCGGCAGGGCTGATGCTTACCAGCGTTGCCAGTTCAGAGAACCCTGCGGTGTTGGTAACACGAATGTCGCTGTTGGTCGCAGACCCATTGATGGAGGCTGAGTCAACGGCAACATTGTCACTGTAGGTGACGGTGAAGGTATAGGGAACGTTACCAGAAGTGGCGTGGTTAGCAGCAGATAGAGTGGCAGTTGGCGCTTGGGTGTCGGCTGGTGGGGAAGATGTACCGCCCGAACTGACCTCAATAATGCCGCGCAGTCTGGCAAACGCAGAATTATCGTCCCACCTGCCAGGACCACCGTAATTCATCCAGGCATAGTCCTGATTGCCACCAGGACCGCCGTTGTTGGGTTCACCAGGTTGCCAGTTGGTATAGGTCAGAGGCTCGCCACTTACCCAGCGGAACTGTCCTTCCACATCCTTGTCAGTGAGACCGATCCAGAAGCCCTCACCGCCGCCGAAGGTTTGAACGAGCCAAGCTTGTTCTGCGGCATCGTTGATGGTGACGAGGTTGCCGCCCCGGCTGCGGGCTTCTGCCTGGGCTTCTTCCCAGGTTTTAGCGCCGTTGGTTAAGAAGTACTGATTGCCGTTGTAGGTGAAGACGGCCAGAGTATGGTCGTAGATTTGCTGGGCGATCGCGCTAATTGCTAACCCAGATTCGATGCTGCCTACCGTAAATTCCAACTCCCAGTTGGCATTGAGTTCCGACCTACCTGTTAAATCAGTCGAAGCAGCAACATCCGCCTGGGTCAACTGACTTACCTTCTGAATAAAGGCTTTACCCGCTTCTCCTGCCGCAACGTTGCATCCATAAAACAACAAATCCGCGTCGGGGGTTAGGCTTTGAGACCAGTTCCGGAGGCGATCGCCATACTGTGCCAGAGTCGCTGTGCTCAGTTCTGTATTACCCAGCAAAACCTTGCCAGAATCACCATGAGAAATAATATGGATGCTGCTTAGATTACGTCGTTGTCCTAAAACTGACGTAATTTGCTCAATCCCATTTAAATTGGCATCTAGGATAAAGACTTCGACATTGGGGAGTCCTTCTAAAAGGGCATCTATGTCGGGCAGCGAACTGTCAATGAATGCAATTTGGCAGAATCGGCTCAGCCCTACAGGAGGCTCGATGCCTCCAGCAAAGCTCGACAAACTAGCTATGCCTGACGAATAGATTGCAGGCTCTGCATTTATTTGAACACTCATGGGAATCATACTTCTTAGATGAGCATGTAAAAGCACAAGGCAAGCAGACAAACGCTGCCAGAGCGTCTTCTCAATCGTGAGACACCCCTGCATCCTGTCGTTCGCCTGCTCAATTCATCCCCTCGACAGAGCAAGGGATCTTGTTGGTATTGAGGTCAATCTAAAAGTGGCTAGCTGAAAAGAAAATAATTAGCTGAAGGGCACTATGGTATGAAACGATGCCGATCAGCACAAATGGAAACCAGGAGGATGCCTGAAAAGTCGAAGACCATGCTAGGTGTCTGAGCATCAGGCGAGTCATCGAGACATAAAGGTTGCCTGTGCAAAGGCTAAGACCAGCAGTGACACTCAAAGCCCAAGCTCTTCAGTGCCTGAAGCAAGGAAGTGTGAGTTTGTTGCTCCAGTAGCTCCGAGAGTATGCTAGCAACTCAAGTCCTGTCGCTGTAAGTCAATCTAAGGAGATTTACAATTTTCCTACAAACAAATCCTTAGTTTGTAAAGCTATGGTTATTTCAGCTTTGTACATGCACTGACATGGTAACACCCTGATTGACTGACAAAAGCTGATTTCAGACATCTGGGTGCCTTGCTGTACGGTAGTTTTGGAGATTGAAGAGATGAATGGTGAGCCAGTATTCTAACACCAATCCCGCATGAGTTTGAGCATAATAGAGGGTGGTTTTCGAGAGGGTAGATAGGATGGTTCGCCCCCTTGTCATCGATATCACCAAAAGTGAAACCTTTCTGGAGAAAAGCCTGAAGCAGGCGAAGACGGGACTCCGCAAAGAGCGGTTGCAGATGTTGTGATAGATCAAGACCTGAAATTCTCAATAAGGCAATTAACCGAGGTGCCCATTGGTATTATATGCAGCTCTTTAAATAGTTGGTATGACACACTTTCCGTTTTGAGTATCGTCTTTGTTTGTTGGGGGCTAGAATACACATTCCGCCCCCATTTTTTATATGTTGAGCTACCCTTCAAGACTTCTGGAGGACTAGATGCGCTGTTTAATTAATGAAGGGAACACCTAGATGTTTGAAGAAAAGGTTGGGATTGCCGAGGACACTCTAGCAAGATTTAGCTCCCAGTCTAAAATGTCGTGAGTGTTTGACCGCCCGCCTGTAGCCGCCGTAAATCCAAAATAAGTCGGTTTGTTAGCCAGGGTTCCCAAATCTACAGTCTCAGACAATAACGGTTTATCTGGCTTCTCAGCATTTGCAGATATGTAGACATTGAGTACAGTCGTGAGACTGTCATATTCAATCCAAGCGTAGCCAGCCTTGCCGCCGTTGAGATCGAAGGAAGGTGTCCTTTCTGCTAACGGTCTGCGGACGTTGCCATTCTGAAGAATTGCAACCCGATTGCTGTGGCCCTGATCCCAACCATTCGCAAACGTATCAAACTCAACCGCAAAGCTCTGACCAATGCCGGCATAACCAAGTCCCCCCGCAGGGCTTCCTAGAGCTTTACTTTTGCTTGGGCTGCTCTGAATTACCCAAGTAAAACCATCGGTGCCGTTGCTCCTTTCCCCCCTACTGATGTGAAATCGGAATGAGGTCTTAAAAGAAGTATCGGCCGTGAGAGTAAAGCTTTGGTTGTAGAATGCGCTGCCCGCCTGAAATCTGGATGCTGGTGTTAAACGCAACACCTTACCTACTTGCTTAGCTGCCCCATTAAGAGCCAGTTCTTTGGTCTCAGTAAAACTATCGAAATGAATTTCTGGATCAATGTCTAGCGGAGAGCTTGCTTCTAAATACCACAGCTCTGTCCCATGAGTTGAATCGGTAGCACTGAAAAAGAGCCGGTCGCTTGCGGGCGTGAACTCAGAGGGAAACGATCCTGCTGTGCCAGGATTGATATCCATGACGAGCTTGGTTCCAGCAGCAGTGCCATCACTGCTCCACAACTCGGAGCCGTAGATGCCGTCGTTGGCACTGAAAAACACCTGCCCATCGAAGGCTGTCAAAAAGTTGAGGGCAGAACCGACCGGGCCTAAGTTGATGTCTCTCACAAGGCGCGTGCCAGCGCTTGTCCCATCTGTAACCCATAGTTCTCGTCCTACAACGCCATCGTTCGCACTAAAGAAGAGGCGATCGCCCACTTGGGTTAGGTTAGTGGGGTTGCTGCCCGCACCCCCCGGTCGAAGGTCTGCCACTATGACGGTTCCTTCGGGCGTACCATCGCTTACCCAGAGTTCCTCACCATAAACCCCATCATTCGCTACAAAAAAAATCCTTCCATTTACAGCTACCAGGGAACTCGGATTAGAGCTCCCACTAGGACGAATGTCCTTGACTAGATGAGTTCCTGCTATCGTTCCATCCGTGGCCCACAGTTCCCGCCCAGCATTGCGATCGTCAGCGCTAAAGAAAAAGGTGCTTCCCACCTGTACCACTTCCTGAGGAGAAGAACTGGCAACGCCCGGATTAATGTCCAGCAGCAGAGAGGTACCTTCTGGCGTACCATCACTCGTCCATAACTCTGTGCCGTGGGCAGGGTCAAAAGCACTGAAAAATAGCTTCTGTCCACTGCTAGTGAAAAAGACCGGGAAAGACCCCTCTTCACCCGGGTTGATATCCTTGACTAACCGGGTGCGATGGGCAGTGCCATCTGTAATCCACAGCTCAGCGCCTGTAGGCTCCGTTGATGCCACAAAAAAGACTTGGGCACCAACCGAAGTAAGCTGGGAAGGATCAGAGGAGCCACTGCCAGGGACTAAATCTAGAACGAGTCTGGTTCCTTGGTCACTGCCGTCCGTAACCCATAGCTCTCTGCCTGCTGTTTCACTAGTTGCGGCAAAGACAACTCCATCGCTGACTTGGGTGAACCCGAATGGCGAGGAGCTATACCACCCTGTAAAAATGTCTTTGATCAAGGTTGCATTGGATATAGCCTGGTCAACTTGCCAAAGCTCAAATCCTGTGATGCCATCAGTAGCTGTGAAAAGAAGAAGTCCGTTGAGGAAAGCTAGGTTAGACGGTACAGAACTAGCTGGTCCCAGACAGATATCAGAAAACCGTTTGGGTATACTCATAACCTAATGATCTCCTTACCCGCCTTAAGGGTTAAACAAAAGGACAATTGGGCTCGGCAGATACACTTAATTCGGATATCAGCATATGTGATCTTTTGGCGAAGTCCTAGGGAGCTTCTATGAAGTTTAGAAGAAGTTTTTTACAGACAAACTAATTGGAGGAGGAGCGATCGCGCTAGTCAGTTTTCTCTCAAAAAAGAGAGTGGCATCTTCCAACCATTTTCAAATCCACAGTGGGGACAACTTTTGGCTTGGGCAACTAAAACTTGATCCGGGTGCTGGCTTAATTCTCGTCTACCCTTGTTTTGACTCCTCGTTCCCTGGCTAATTAAAGGAAGTTGACTGAGAACTGCTCTGAGCAGGCCTAAAGCCCTTAGAAGGCAGCAGACTCGAATTGCGCGAGGTCTTTTTCACTCGCTTTTGCTTCAGCCTTTCAACTTCTGCCCGTAAATTTTGCAACTCCTGCCATAGCCCTTGGCTCAGGGAATCCTTCTCCGCTTCGCTGAGTCCATCAAGAAGCAGCAGTTCTTTCGTGCCAAAAGCTTACCATCTTCTCCTATCCCTGCATCAGGTCAACCCAGTTGAGCAGTTATGTCTAGTGAAATTGCCAGCAAGCCCAGTTTGCTTGTTCTATTCTGAGCTTTAAATGGCCTGTCAAGCCGTGTTGGATTTAAGTCAAGTTTTGCAACGTACCTCTGTAGCTTCGCAGGAGTTCACCCGATCAGGGGGTTAGAAGGGGAGACTCGCCCACTAGAATGATTCAGTATGATGGTTAAGTCGGCATCAGTTCGACTTGCCAGATTCGACCCTGGTTTCGGCGTGGTCGGCGCATCGCCGATGCCCGTTATCGCTCGAAACCGCGTTGTGAACCTGCATTCATCCATTCACATGCCTAGATTTGTGCCATGAGTACTTCATCGAACGCCCAGTCCGGTATTGGTCAGCCCGATCGCATTTTGATTTTCGACACCACGCTGCGCGACGGCGAACAGTCGCCCGGCGCAACGCTGAACGTGGATGAGAAGCTGACGATCGCCCGGCAACTGGCACGACTGGGTGTGGATGTGATTGAAGCGGGCTTTCCCTTTGCCAGTCCTGGTGATTTTGAAGCGGTGAGCAAGATTGCCGCCGAAGTGGGCACCGAAGACGGCCCGATTATTTGTGGCCTCGCCCGCGCCACTCAGCAGGATATCAAAGCAGCGGCCGACGCGCTGAAGCCTGCTGCCAAGCCCCGGATTCACACCTTCATTGCCGCCTCGGATATTCACCTGGAATATAAGCTGAAAAAGACGCGGGCAGAAGTGCTGGACATCGTGCCCGAAATGGTGAGCTACGCCAAGTCGTTTGTCAACGATGTAGAGTTTTCCCCAGAAGATGCGGGACGCTCTGATCCGGAGTTTCTGTACGAAATGCTGGAGCGGGCGATCGCCGCTGGGGCCACCACCGTTAACATTCCTGATACCGTCGGCTACCTCACGCCCAGCGAGTTTGGCGGACTGATTAAGGGCATCAAAGAGAACGTGCCGAATATTGATCAGGCCATCATTTCGGTACATGGTCACAACGACTTGGGAATGGCCGTGGCCAACTTTTTGGAAGCGGTAAAGAACGGAGCGCGTCAGTTGGAATGTACGATCAACGGCATCGGCGAACGCGCTGGTAACGCTGCGCTAGAGGAACTCGTCATGGCGCTGTATGTGCGTCGTCAATATTTCAACCCGTTCCTGGGTCGTCCGGCGGAGTCGGAAGCGCCATTGACCCATATCGACACGCGCCAGCTTTACAAAACCTCGCGCCTGGTGTCAAACCTGACGGGGATGCTGGTGCAGCCCAACAAGGCAATCGTTGGCGCAAACGCCTTTGCTCATGAGTCCGGCATTCACCAGGATGGCGTGCTGAAGCACAAGCGCACCTACGAAATCATGGACGCGCAGTCCATCGGCCTCACAGATAACCAGATTGTGCTGGGTAAGCATTCGGGACGGAACGCCTTCCGCACGCGCCTGCGGGAACTGGGCTATGAACTGTCGGAGCAGGAGCTAAACCGGGCCTTCCTGCGCTTCAAAGACGTGGCAGATAAGAAAAAAGAGATTACCGACTGGGATCTGGAGGCGATCGCCAATGACGAAACCCAGCAGGTTCCCGAACTGTTCAAACTAGAGCATGTGCAGGTGTCTTGCGGCGACCACTCGCGCCCCACGGCCACCGTCACCGTCCGCACGCCTGCGGGCGAGGAACTGACCGATGCCGCCATTGGCACGGGCCCAGTAGATGCGATTTATAAAGCGATCAATCGCGTGGTGAACATCCCCAACCAGCTCATCGAGTTTTCGGTGCAGTCCGTCACCGCAGGCATCGACGCAATGGGCGAAGTGACGATCCGCCTGAAGCATGGCGATCGCATCTTCTCAGGCCACGGCGCAAACACCGATATCATCGTTGCCTCTGCCCAGGCCTATCTGAACGCGCTCAACCGCCTGTCGGCCTCCCTGCAAAAAGGCGAAGCGCTGCATCCCCAGCATAGCGATGTGCAGCCCGTTAGTTAAAGGGGGAAGAAAGAAGAACGAAAAACGAAGAGGGAAGAAGTTTCGTTCTTCGTTTTTCGTTCTTCGTCTCTCCTAAAGCTCCGTCCCCACCACTGGACTCCCTTGCGGCTCAGCAGGCGCACGCTGCGACTCTACGGTAATGAAAACCGAGGCGGCTCTGTTGTCTGGGGTGGGCTGCTGGGGCGGGGTGAGCGTGGCAAAGACGCGGCCCTGGTCATCGGGGATAAACTCTCCGCAAAGAATGACGGTGCCATCTTGCAGCCGTAGCCACAGGCGATAGGTCTGGTCGGGCGGCAGGGCAGGCAGATTTTCCATCGACACCACGACTTCATCCCAGCGGCCCGGCGTGAATAGCACCGTGCCCGCTGCGGGTGCGCTGGGGTCTTGCAAGGCCACTAGGCGGCTATTGGGTCGTTGCAGAATGGGGGCGATCGCCCTGGCATCTCTCCCACCACCGCTTCCAACCTGGGCAACCTGCTGTCGCAACCGCAAATTGTCCAGCCCCAGTGCCAGAATTGTGACTCCAGCAGCGACAGAGGCGATCGCCCCCCAGGGAAGTCCGAAGCGTCCTGCACGACTGTGGGAACGTCCGGCCACTGCCCAGCGCTGGCTGCGTCGCTCTTGCAGCATATCTAGCCCGTCGCCTGCGGCTGCCCCGGGCTGTTCAGCGTCCAGTTCGGCCTGGGCGGACAAAATGCGCGATCGCAACTCGGCAGGCGGTTCCACCTGGGGTAAGGCCTGCGGCAGCAGCCGATAGACCGCCGACAGCGCCTGCACTTCTTGGGTCAGCGCGGGATTTTCGCGCAGCAGTTGTTGCAGTCGGGTTTCCTCCTCGGCATCCAGTTCGCCCAGCACATAGCCCGCTGCGAGTTCTTTTGCTTCGTCTGATAGGGGCTGTGTCATAAAACCCTCCTCAACCCACCTGATCCTGCAACAGTTGCCGCAGTTTGAGAATGCCTTGTCGAGCGTGGGTTTTCACCGTTCCCAGCGGCATCTGGAGGCGATGAGCAATCTGCGACTGGCTCAGACCTTCATAGTAGTTCAACGTCAGAATTTCTTGCTGCACCTTGGTCAGTTGGGAAAAAGCCTGCTGCATGGCCTGTGCCTGCTCTTGCTGAGAAGCCTGCTCTAGCGGCGTGGGTGCAGCAAACAGCATTGGGGTCAGGTTTTGAAACCGCTCTACTGCCCGCTGACGGCTGTTGCGCGAGTGGAGTCGGTTAATCGAGCGCGATCGCGCCAGAATGCCCAGATAGCTGCTCAGCGCCCCTCGCGCTGCGTCAAACCGCTGGTCTTTCCAAATGCTGAGAAACACCTCCTGGGTCACGTCTTCGGCCTCGGCTGCGTTGTCCAAAATGCGGAGGGCGATCGTGTAGACCAACTTCCCATAGCGGTCGTACAGCGTTGCCAGGGCTTCGGGTTGTTCGTTTTTGAGCCGACGAATCAGATCCGTGTCGGAGGCATCGGGCAAACGACGTGCCATTGTCAACTCCATTTGGGTAGTCTCAGCAACAGGGAATCGGTTTCATGGGGAAGAATCGGGTTTGCAGGAACTCTATTGATATCAAAAAACGATATCACAAAATTTCTAGATCCTATACCCAATTCTCAGATCCAGGTCTAAAAATCCGGCTTTCCAGTGCAGCGGGCGGCTGCGAAACCTGCTTTGGCTGAAGACAAATCGGTAACATCCATCCATTTAGGGGACGATCAGACCTGCTAACTGTTCGATGGCATTGGGCTACAATACCAGTCTCAGCAGCAGACTGGCTGTTATATCGACCAGGCTTATTCTATTTCTGGCGAACAATTTTTCAGAAAAGTGCAAACTTCCTCAATTTCTGCCGCCAGGTTCAGATTTTTGAAATTTTGCAGGGCTTGATTGCCCCAATCGACCGCGAGTTGGCGATCGCCCCCGGCCTGAGCCACTTGCGCCAGCGATCGCTGATAGCACGCCTGCTGATAGAGGTCCGGGCTGGTTTGGGCGATCGCCAATCCCCGATTCAAGATATCTTTGGCGGTGGTCAGATCCCCCTGCCGTAGCGCAATCTCGGCTAGCCAGTGTTGCGATCGCTGCACCACCCGCTGCCAGTCGATCTGCCGCGCCTGCTCTGCGGCCCGCCCAAAATGTCGCTTTGCCAGCGGATAGGCTGCGCCATGAAAGGCCACCACGCCCTGATAATAGTCAATCCGACTCTGCTGAGTCAGCCGCTCCCTGGGGTCTAGCCGATCTGCTTGGGCCAGCTGCATCGCCTGATCCAAGCAGTCCTGCGCCTGAGCCAGGTTTCCCAGCCGCACCTGCAATGCTGCCCGATTAGTCGCCAGATTCAGCTGGAGTTGCACCGGATAGCGCAGTCGCGCTTGCCACGCCTCAGCATACAGTTGCTCTGCCTCTTGCAACTGCTCTTTTCCACCCATCGCGGTCAGCAGCCAGCCGCGACTGACGATGAGTTCTACGGCAACTTCTGGATCTCGCTGCCGCGCCGTTTGAATCAGCCAGTCGAGCCAGTCCAGATGCAAGCCCCACCAGCGCCGACAATGGGGGCGATCGCCCTGGAGGTGAATGTGAGTATCCACACATTTCCAAAGCTTCAGCAAATCCTCATAGCGTCCTTGGTTCATGCACCACTCAATCACAGACTGGATGTTCTGCCATTCCGCCTGCAATACGTCATTCTGCATTTGCCAGTTCCAATTTTCTTGCCGACCGTAGGTATTCACGAATTCTAAACACCATCTGACCCACGCTTCTCTGGCCTTCCGTTCAAAGGTTGGGTGCTGCTGTAGCTCGGCGATCCCGTATTCCTGTGTCAGGGGAAGCATTGTGTAGCGATCGCCATTTTGAATAATCAGCGACAGCTCGCATAGCTGTGCGAATGCCTGCTCAATGAGTCGCGGATCTTGGGGTGAATCAAGATTTTTCGCATCCGCTTTAGAACACTCAGAATCATCAAAACACTCGCTCGAATGAATTCCAAAATGAGATTTTTGATCCAGCAGCGCGACATGAACCAGCACATTTCGATGAACAGGAGCCGGAAAGAATGTAAGCGCCATCAGTAACTGGTGTGCAGGGCGATCGCGCAACAGGTTAACGGATGCCTCAAAGCAAAATCGAGATACGTCGCTATCCGCTCTGAGAAGATTGTCCAAGACATAGGCTACGGAATAGCTGCTCACCATCTGACCAATGGCGTAGTGAATGGCTACCGGAATACCGCCCGTCTGCTGAACAAGCTGCTGCGCCTCTGCTTCGCTCAGGGTTACTTTCTTTTCAGCCGCTTCTAGCTCGATCAGCAGCAGCGCTTCAGATTCCGGCATTGCCGCGAGTCGGATGGGCACAAAGTTGCTCTGCTGGCGTGTAGTGACGATCGCCTTCACCGTCGGCGGCAGTTCGCAATACAAAAACGACAACACGGCCTGCGTCTCGTCCAGCGTGTCTAGGTTATCTACAATCAGCAGCGATCGCTGCTCCGCCAGCGCACTACTGATCAGCGCCACCTGATCCGCCAAACTCTGTGCAGCAACATCCACCCCCAGCGTGCAGGCAATTTGCTGAAGAATGTCTTGCAGCGTGCGCTGCGATCGCCCTACCCGCTCCACTAGTCCAAACGGAGCCAAAAACTGTCGCTTGGCCGACGTAAACACAATCGCCTCAAAAGTCGGAATGCTCTGATCGAGCTGATCTGAAGCGTTCTGACTCGCTTGCAAGCAGCGATAGGCCGCCTCCAGCACCAGCGTCGTTTTACCCACGCCGCCAATGCCATCCACGCTGATCAATTGCGTTCCATGCTGCGGCGACAGCAGCGCTAGCAACTGCGTGATTTCTGCCTCGCGTCCCACAAACGCGCTACAGGTCGGTGCGGGCAGATTATGCCGGATTACATGCCGAACTAGCTGCTGCTGTGGGCTGGGCTGCATGACAGGTATGGGTTTGGCGCTGCCTGCCAGGGTCGGCGCGTCAGCAGGCGCAGGAATCTCTCGCCCTGTCTCTGCTAAACCCGTCTCTGCTAAACCCGTCTCTGCTAAATCCGCTGCATTTCGCGCCGTGACGGCTTCAGAAGGCTCTGCCATGAGTGCCTGAAGCATCAGCGGCAGCGTGCGGATGCCCACCTTTTGCCCCGTTACCTCCGACAGCAAATGCCACAACTGCGGGCAAAACACCCGCTGCACTGTGTCATCCGCATACCCCGCAATCTGAATGTCTTTCAGCCGTTTCCCGGCGATCGCCTGTTCTAAAATCGCCGTCTGATGCAGACTTAGACCCTGCCCAGCAGCTTGACTGACAAAACTAAGAGGCTGGAATGCGGCTGAGGACGATGAATTCACGC
>NZ_JACYLP010000035.1:0-169921 GCF_015272455.1 Thermoleptolyngbya sp. C42_A2020_037 | reverse complement strand
CTGCTTCCCTCCTGGCTTTCATCTCAGCCTGCCACCGTTTTGTCAGTCAAGCAGGGGTCAAGCCAAAAAGTCCCAACAGTGTTTGGGTAAGATGCAAACTTTAAGTCGCGGTAGATTTGGGTCAGCAGTTCGAGGTTCCGAAAGGTGTCGGGGGGCGATCGCCGAAAGGTACGGGTGCTGAGAGATGAAGGGCGATCGCCCAGAGGTGCGGGTGCTGAGAGATGAGGGCGATCGCCCAGAGGTTTCGGTGTTGGGAGATGAAGGGCGATCGCCGAAAGGTACGGGTGCAAGGAGATGAAGGGCGATCGCCAGGAGGTTTTGGTGTTGGGAGATGAAGGGCGATCGCCAGGAGGTTTTGGTGTTGGGAGATGAGGGGCGATCGCCCGCTGGGTGAAGCTGCAAAAGTTTAAGCAAACCCAGTGGCAGCATAAGCTCGACCATTACTTCTTGCAGCGCAAAACGCAGATCGATCAAGTGATTTACTCATTGATTCGGACACAGGATGCCGACCTGGCCAACGAGCTATATTTTCGTCTGCTCGAGGGGGAGCAAACCTTTTCAGACCTGGCCGCGCAATATTCCCAGGGTTCCGAAGCGGCAAAGGGCGGATTGGTAGGCCCGGTAGAAATCGGCGCTTATCATCCCAGCTTTGCCTATGTCTTGGCGACCCGCGCAGCTGGCGACTTGGTTGCGCCGCTATCGCTCGAAGATTGTGTGGTGATCATTCGCATTGAGCAAAAGATTCCCGCCCGATTTGACGAAGCGACTCAGCAACGCCTGCTGGATGAACTGTTTGCTGCGTGGCTCGATGCAGAACTGCGGGCCAGCTAGGAACTCTACCGGATCGCTCTGGGAGCGCTTTTGGAACGGAATGGGATCGCCTGCTTCGATAGCTTAGAAGCAGAGCAGGGGAGATACCCGACTCAACTCAAACTTAAGTAAGCCATATCATACCTTGTCAAAGGAAGCGCCATGCTGATCAAACTCTCATACTTTTTGCAAAGCGTGCTGCTGACGGGCGCCCTGATGACCACGGCGATCGCCCCGCCCAGCCTAAGCCTAACAACCGCAATTCAGATTGCTCAAGATTGCGTGGCATCCGGCGGCATTTATCATACTCTGGCTGCTGGGCACTGGATTTGTTTGTATCCGACTCCCGATCAGACCGGAACGCTGGGACTGTATTGCAATGTCGTGCAGACGTGCGATCGCCTGATGCAGACTCGCCACCCAGACCACACCGCCCGCCTGTTGTGGGAACCGATGATTCCAACTGAACGCATTGATGACTAAACGATGACTGAACGATTTCACGATTCAATCTCGTCATTAACTTATCTAACCTGCCGTAACGAGTGAGAGGCGCTCCACAGAGTTGCCACCCCTCGGCTCGTCAAAACAGACCCCTGCAAACCCTGAGGATACTTCTATGACAACGCTACAACCGATTGAGCAATCCCGATTTGACCTAGCTAGAGCTGAAGCCTTTGCCGAAACCCTGGTAGGCACGTTGAACAGCGGCGCACTGGCGCTAATGGTTTCCATTGGACATCGCACCGAACTGTTTGACACACTTGCAGAACTGCCGCCCGCCACCAGCCAGCAAATTGCTGACACAGCGGGGCTGAACGAGCGCTATGTGCGGGAGTGGCTGGGCGCAATGGTGACGGGTCGCGTGGTGGACTATGACTCGTCCACTAAGACCTATAGCCTGCCTGCGGAACACGCTGCATTTCTGACGCGGGCCGCTGGATCAGACAATATTGCCGTTTTCGCGCAATATATTCCCCTGCTGGGCGCTGTTGAGGATGCGGTGCTGGAATGCTTCTATAAAGGCGGCGGCGTTCCCTATTCTGCTTACAAGCGCTTTCATGCCGTGATGGCCGAAGACAGCGGGCAGAGCGTGGTGTCGGCGCTGTTTGACCATGTGCTGCCGCTAGTGCCGGGGCTGATGGAGGATTTGGAACGCGGCATCGACGTGCTGGATGTGGGCTGTGGCAGCGGTCGCGCTCTGATCCACATGGCGCAGGCTTATCCTAATAGCCGCTTTACTGGATATGACTTTTCCGCAGAGGCGATCGCCATTGCGAATGCATCTGCACAGCGATCTCTCCTGTCGAACGTCCAGTTTCAGGTACAGGACGCTGCACAGCTTGAGGAGGGCGATCGCTACGACTTCATTACCACCTTCGACGCAGTTCACGACCAAGCCCATCCTGATCGAGTTCTCCGCAATATTCACCGTGCGCTTCGTTCGACGGGCACGTATCTGATGCAGGATATTCACGCCGCTACGGACGTGGGTGGGAATCTAGAGCATCCAGTGGGAACACTGCTGTATACCATCTCTTGTCTACACTGCATGTCCGTCTCTCTTGCCTACGGCGGCATGGGCCTAGGTGCAATGTGGGGACAGGAAAAAGCCCTGCAAATGCTGGCAGAGGCCGGATTTGAAACGGTGGAAATCAAGCGGCTGGCGCACGACTTCCAAAACGATTACTACATCGTTCGCAAGTAAGCTAATCCTTAACCCCTTATGTGTACCCTTTGCTCACTGGCGGCACGGTTTCAGCGTGCTGATGGAGACGCTTTGTCTTGGTTCAACGTGGCTCAGTTTTCAGCAGCATTGCAATCTTCGCAAACCGAGCGCAGTGCTGCTGAAACCCTCCCTCAATCGGAAGCATCTCCCAACCGTGCAAACGCAGCATTCCCCATGTCAGTTTACTCATCCAAAACCATCCTTCTTTCCCGTCTGAAAACCCAATCTGGAGGCAGGTAATCATGAAGCTTTACATGCTAAATATTCAGTCTTGTTATCATCTTCTGAATACCGCTAGAAACGCTAAGCGGAAACCAAAAGCGTATAGCTGGCTGAATGCTTTTTGGAGGGCGATCGCCCAACGATTGACCAACAGAAATGAGCCTCGGATTCAAACCATTGAAACACCTATAGGGCAGACGATTTGGCAGATCTATGACCCAATCACGGGCCACAAAACCCGGTTCAGTACTGAAGCAGAGGTGCGAATTTGGTTGGATCAGCGCTTCCAAAATTAGCCCTTGTCCAAAATTAGCCCTTGAACGAGACGGTGTTCGCACGAAGCGCGATCGCACTGCCCTGCGCCACAGCTTGGAAAAATGTTAGGACTGGGCAAAGGATTGCAAAGAGCAAAAGATTGCAAAGAATTGACTACCATCAATTCTAGCCACTTTAAGAACAACCAAATCTCTACACGGGTTGCGTAGCTGTCTGCATCAGACTGCATCATTTTAGGTCAAATCATCTCTTCAAGTCTTTAGAACTTCGGAGGCAAAATCGATGAACCGGATCAAACTCTTTCGCGCAATGCTGTTTGTCGCAACGCTCATTCTTTCACTGGGATTTCCTATCCACGGAACGGATGCGGGAACGGCGATCGCTCATCCAGAACACGCCACCCAGGAACATCTCGCAGTCGCCACTCCATCCCTCACGGCTCCCCTGTTTGACAACCTAGGCGATCACCATCACCCTATTTCCACCCGCAATCCCCTCGCGCAACGCTATTTCGACCAGGGACTCATTCTGTCCTACGGGTTCAACCATGCCGAGGCGCTGCGATCCTTTCAGCAGGCTGCCGAACTCGACCCCACCTGCGCCCTCTGCTACTGGGGCATGGCCTACGTGCTGGGGCCCAATATCAACGCCGCGATGGAAGATAGCGACGTGCCGACGGCGTGGGCCGCGATTCAAAAAGCCGTGCAACTGGGCGGCAATGCGAGCGATCGCGAACGCGCCTATATCCACGCCCTCGCCACCCGCTATGCGCCAGAACCCGTAGAGGACCGTACCGAACTCAATCTCGCCTATGCCAATGCCATGCGCGATGTGGCGCAGCGCTATCCCGATGACCCAGACGCGGGCACGCTGTTTGCCGAAGCGCTGATGGACACGACCCCGTGGGACTATTGGGACGAGTCGGGCAATCCCACCGACGCAGGCGCAGAAATTATTGCCACGCTGGAATCGGTGCTGAAGCGGTTCCCCAACCACGTCGGCGCATTGCACCTCTACATTCACGCAGTGGAGGCGCAGCGGCCAGAACTGGCAGCCGACGTGGCGGATCGCCTGCGGGATTTGAATATCCAAACCAGCCACCTGCTCCACATGCCTGCTCACATTTACCTGCGGGTGGGGCGCTATCACGATGCGGTGGTGGCCAATCAGCGGGCTGCCGCTGCCGACCGGGAATATGCCCAGGCGCATCACCCCGACGGCATTTTCCGAATTGCCTACATGCCCCACAATCACCATTTCCTCTGGTATGCGGCGATGATGGCTGGGCAGCGGCGGGTGGCGCTGGAGGCTGCCCACAACACGGCGGATTTTGTCGAGCGATCGCTCTGGAAAGAACCGGGCTACGGCACGCTGCAACACTACGCTGTGATTCCGCTCTATACCTACGTCAAGTTTGGCCTGTGGGATGATATCTTGGCGGAACCCAAGCCGGAGGCAGATCTGGTCTATCCGACGGGCGTGTGGCACTTTGCACGGGGCATGGCGCTGGCGGCTAAGGGCGAGGGGCAAGCAGCCGCGCAAGAACTGAAGACCCTAAAGGCGATCGCCGCTGATCCAGCCCTAGAAGGGGTGACCATTTGGGACATCAACTCGACAGCAGATTTGCTGAAGATCGGCGTGGAGGTGCTGTCGGGCGAACTGGCCGCCAAGCGGGGCGATGTTTACGGGGCGATCGCCCATCTAGAAGCAGGCGTGGCGTTGCAAGACCAGCTTAACTATGACGAACCCGCGCCCTGGTATTCGCCCGTGCGCCAAAACCTGGGAGCGATGCTGCTGCAAGCCGGCCGCCCTGCGGAGGCAGAGCAGGTGTTCCGCGATGACCTAGCGATTTATCCCCACAACGGCTGGTCGCTCTACGGCCTGGCACAAAGCCTGGAGGCTCAGGGCAAAACAGACGAAGCCCGACAGGCCCGCGCCCAGTTTCGCTCGGCATGGCAACACGCTGATGTGATGCTGACCGCTGCCCGGTTCTAGCTGGATTTGCGATTTTGGGTGCTGGGTCAAGCCTCTACAAGGCTCCTAGCCCTAGCACTTGCAGCGCCCCTTCAGAAAATTGACATCTGGAAACTGACATCTGGAGGAAGTGCTAGGGCGGCTTTGGGAATCGCTAACGGGTCGCCCCAATCAGGTTAGCGGACTTGATTTCTCTGGCGGGAATGCCCACCACCGTTGCACCAGGGCGCACGTCTTTCGTGACTACGGCATTGGCTCCGATGCGAGCGCGATCGCCAATTGTCACCGGCCGGATAATCTTTGCGCCCGCGCCAATATCCACCCCGTTGCCCACCTTCACCCCTGCCACCAGCGTCACCTGCTGCAAAATCAGGCAGTTTGCGCCCACCTCCGCATCGGGATGGATAATCACGCCGTTGGGGTGCGTCAGCAGCAGCCCGCCGCCCAGCTTGCAGGTGAGGTGAATTTCCGAAGCAGACACCACGCTCCAAAAGCGGTAGTGCAGCACGGCGACCTTGCTGCCCAATCGCCCCAACAGCCCGCCACGCCGCTTCCATTTTTGATAGCGACGAATCGACCGCAAAAGCTGCCGACCAGGGTCCCACCAGCGTTTTAGCTGTTCTCGACTCCAGTCGGGCTGGGCAATGGTCGATTCGATATTCCTAATTTTGTCCTTGAATTCGTCCATGAATGGAACGGTTCCCCGTGACGCACTGGTAGTGGCTGTCGAGCGATCGCCCATCGGAGGCATATCTCCGCAGCATCAGTTGACGCTCTGTTATCGCGTAGAAACACTGAGACGCAAAGATACTACCACAGTTCAATCGGGGGAATCGTTTTCACTGAGACATTGCCGTCGAGTAAGCCTCAGCGACAGCGCAAGGACTCAAAGACCTGCTGCGCGGTTTCTCTTGCATCCTGCCCAATCGCCATCAAGATGATCGAGTGGTTTTGCCCGTCTAGCTCAATGGTGGCTTCATAGCGAATGGCAGGAACAGGGCGAGGCGAGTCTATCAGCAGCGCCCGGCCCGATTCGATATTGATCACAGTGGGCACCTCGCAGAGAAATCCGGGCTGGTTGCGGCTGGTGGTGGGCTGAAATTCGCCCTGGATTTCGTAGGAAATAGAGACACCAGGCAGCGACAGCAAGCTAAAGTCTGACTCACCGTTTGCGTGGTTCATGCGAGAGCGGGCGCTGAGGGGGGCACGGGCGATCAGCAGTTCAACCCGCGTGCGATCGCCCGGACGGGTTGGCGATGGCTCTGCTAATCCCATTGGAACGCTGGAAGATCGGTTAGAAGACCCATCCGGTGGAACAGAAGGGTTCACGCTTGATGACACAGTAGGCTGAACGTTGGATAGCCCGTTAGACAATTCAGTGGGCGGCGCATTGGTCACCACGCCCATCTTGACGCTACCGATGTTAATGCCAAATAGCCCATGCACCTGTCCGGGAATGCGATAGTCCATCATGCTGCGGGCGATCGCCTCGGCCCGCGCTGGGTCAGTCGCATTGCGAATCGCCTTATCGCCCAGCCCCACGATGCCCCCCGCGATTACCAGCAGCCCGCCCAAGGCGATCGCCCCGCCTTCGCGCAGGCTCATCCGGTAGTCTGTTGGGGGAGTGGGTTCGTTCATTAGAGTCACAGGCGGTCGAGCAGTCGTTGCAGAGCGGGATAATCCACCTTGGCGTTGTGGCGCTTGTCTACCGGAATCTGGCAGGGGTGGAACTGATGAATTTGGGCCCAAGCCAGTGCGGTTTGCAAGTCCTGTAGCGCGGGCGATCGCGCTGCTTTGGGAAAATGCTCTGCCCATTCTATCAGCAGCACCCGCCGACCCTGATGCGCCACCAGCGCCGATCGATGAATGCCCGGTTGTGCCTGGGCTGCCGCCTCTACTGCAAAGGGATAAATCGTGCCCCAGGTGTCCGTCAGCTTGGCGCTGCATCGCCCCAACAGCCATAGCCGACCCTGCTCGTCCAGATAGCCCGCATCGCCCGTGCGGTGCCAGGGAATCCCGTCTACCCGAAACTTGGTTTCTGCGTCGCCCTGGCCGTGCAAATATCCAGGCAGCACATGGTCGCCACTGACGACAATTTCGCCGACTGCACCCGCTGGCAGGGTTTGCGCGTGCAGTTCGGCAGTGGTCATGGTCGGTATAGGCTGACCCCAGCGATCGCCCAAAATTCGCAGCGCAATCTCTGGCACCGGATATCCTGCCAGTAGCCCCTTTCCCTGGGTCATGCGGGCCAGGTCGTCGGGCTGAATTTCGTGATACGCAACGTGGGCAATGGGTTCCGCTTCGGTGGAGCCATAGACGGCCGTAACTTCCGCCAAGGGGGCGATCGCCGCCAGCCGTTGCAGCAGCCCCGGAAACACTGGCGCACCGCCCGTAAAAATACGGCGGAATTCGGGCAGCGTCTGCCCCGTCGCCTCGCATTCCGTCACCAGTCGCCCCAGCAGCGCCGGAGACGCAGCCGTACTTGTTGGTCGGTAGCGTCGGATATCTTGCAGCAGCCGTCTGGCGTTGACCTTGCCGGGATAGCGCAAGTCTACATTGGGCAGCAGGCTGGCGACACCCGACGCGAGGTTTGCCAGCACGAAAATGGGCAGCGTTGATAAATCAATCTCGCCCAGAGTCAGGTGCAGGCTGTGGGCCAGGGCACGGTGCTGGGCCAGGAGAAAGCCGTGGGTGCGGAGGGCGGCTTTGGGCTGGCCCGTGCTGCCGCTGGTGAAGGTGAGCAGGGCGGGGGTGGCGGTGGGAAGCGCAGGCGGGGTATCGGGGTCGAGTGGGGCTGTGGCAGAAAGGAGGCGATGAGTTGAGAACTTGAGAGGAATGCGGCGGAGGGCGGCAGATTTTAGCTGGAGCAGGTGGGCTTTGGGGGTAGCGATCAGGGCACGGGGCGGGTGCAGGGCGCAGCAGCGCTCCAGATGGTCGAGTCCGGCAGCAGGGTCGATGAACTGGGCGATCGCCCCCAGCCGAAACAGTGCCAGCAACACCGCATACAGCCGCGCCGACACAGGCACCAGAACCAGCGCCGCCTCGCCCGCCTGCAACCCCGCCTGCTGCAACCGCTCCGCAAGCTGCACCGACTGTCGCTCCAGCGCCGCAAAGGACACCGTTTCTCCCGCCTTCCCATCGATAATCGCAGGCGCATCAGGGCGTTCAGTAGCTTGTTGATGGAGCAAGGGGGCGATCGCCATTTGGCAAGTGTTGGAGCGTCAGAGCCTAGAGCTAGGTATCAGATCCTTTGTAAATAAGGCTACACCTTGAATGGCCCCTTTCATCGAGGGAACCTCCTGAACGCCAACAAAAAAGCTCAGATTCAAGCCCATGCACGAGCGATCGCCCGGAGGTGTCGGTAATGTTGATGGCGATCGCCTGTTGTCTCAGCCTGCGTTCGGCAAAACAGCAGCCCCTAATTCCCTAAAAATCGACCCCACGCTTCAGGTCGATGCCCTTTTCGGCATAGTGCTTATGGCAAAAGACCTCGGAGTGGATGCTGGCCAGGTCGAAATAGGCGGGAGGATGCTTGCAGCGTCCGGTGATGATCACTTCGGTATCGCGGGGCTTTCGCAGAAGCGCCTGGATAATCGGCTGCTGGGGCAGTAGCTCCAGATCCACCGTGGGGTTTAGCTCGTCGAGAATGATGGTTTTGTAAAGCCCGGAGGCGATCGCCGCCCGCGCAATTTCCCAGCCGCGTTCGGCTTCGACATAATCTAGCTCCTGCTGCTGTCCGCGCCAGACGATGGCATCGCGGCCGCAGCGCTGGTGATCGACCAAGTTAGGATAGCTCTGATGCAGCGCAGCGATCGCCGCATCTTCGGTATAGCCTGCACCGCCTTTGAGCCACTGCATGATCAGCACGCGGTGCGACTTGTCTTGACTGATGCCGCGCCCAATCGCCTGGAGCGCCTTGCCTAGGGCGCTGGTGGACTTGCCCTTGCCCGCCCCTGTGTAAATTTCGATACCCTCAATGCCGTGAGTGGCGGCGTTGGGATGAAAGTGGGGCTTCATTTCTGAGTGCAGGTCGGCAATGTCTAGGAGGGGTTGGGGTGCGCCGCGCCCGGTGGCGATGATTTCCAGATCTTCGGGCTTGTTTTTCAGCGTGCGAACCACGTCATCAATCGACAGCAGCCCCAGGTCCAGCACGGGGTTAAGCTCATCCAGCACGACGACGGAATACAGCCCAGAGGCGATCGCCCCCTTGGCCACATCCCAGCCGCGCTGTGCCTCCTGCTTGTCGAATCGGGTGATGTTGTCGGGGCCAAAGAACTCTGCCCGCCCTGTCCGCACCTGATCAATCAGATGGGGAAAGCCCCGCTGGAGCGCTTCGATGGCGGCATCTTCGTCGTAGGTGCGCCCTGGCCCTTTGAGGAACCGCAGCAGCAGCACCCGGGTTTGCGCCGACGTGCGAATGCCCAGCCCAATCGAGCGCAACACCACGCCCAGCGCGGCCTGCGACTTGCCTTTGCCCGCGCCGTCGTAGACATGAATTTGCCCCAGGATGCGCTCGCTGCGCTGCTGCGCCGTCCGAATGCCAACACCCGCTCTTGTCATGGCTCTAAGATAGTTTTGAACGCAGAATCACCGAACGCGAAATCACCGGAAGCAATCATCCTACCAAACGCTACACTCGGTCTTGAGAATTACAGGCCTTTTCCTCAGAATCTTCCTTAGGGGACTCTGGGATTAGGCATTGTCTGGGTAGGCACGCTACCAGTAGCGCCTCCGAACAACTCCTTACTCTATATAAGCAGGTAATGTTCGCATCTGTCTTGCCCCTGCGGGCGATCGCCTTCCAAATTTTGTTTTTGCTGATGGCGATCGCCATTGAATCCCATGTCTTTGCTGTGCAGCTCACCCTGCCGCCCAAGCAGACCAACGGCATCTCACCGCAGCAGTCGGTGCAAATTGCCGCCACGCTGAACCTGTTGACGGCGATCGCGGGCTGGTTTGTGTTTTTTAGCGTCCAACCCCTGCTGTCGCCGCTGCTCAAGCAGCAGTTGCTGGGCTTTATTTTTTTTGACCAGTGGTCTGCCGATGCCGCATTTCCCGCGATTCTGGCGGGTTTTCTGACGTTCTTTGCCAGCTTTGCGGTCAAGCTGCTAGGGCTGTCGGCGCTGGAATGGCTGCTGCTCTCCCCTGCCGAATGGGCCGCCCGCCGAGAAGCCTCTAGTCCCCGCTACCGTTCGGGGCAGGGGTTGCTGCGAGACAAAGACCGCGACAAAAAGCCCCCCACCAACCTGTCCAATACCCTCCTAGCGGCAAACGCCTTTAGCTACACAGCAATTTTGGCAGTGCTGTTTGCTCGCAGAATTGTAGATGAGGTCATTCTGCGAGTTGGCTGATCCGATCCAGCTATCGGTAGATCTCAACGGCGGCAAACAACCTTCATTTTGCGCTGGGAGACCCGTTTGGCAAACCAAGCCAGCCAATAGTCTCCCCCCGCCCCCGATCAGTCTGACCTCACGGTAGAAGGCGATGAAGTCTACACTCGTGTTGACAAGAACGCCCTCCTCCCAGTGAGTCTGAAGGATGGACGATTCAAAAGACCAGTACCTGACATCCAATCAGCAAAATAACAAAATAAAGCGGACTAACTACCGCTTCATTGCTCGCTGCATCTCGCGCTTGGCCTGCTTCTGCTTCAGGTCTTCGCGCTTATCGTGCAGCTTTTTGCCGCGTGCCAGCGCCAGAGAAATTTTGACCCAGCCGCGTTTGAGATACATCTTTAGTGGCACTAGGGTCAGACCTTGCTGTTCGACTTTGCCGATCAGCTTGCGAATTTCTTGGCGATGCATCAGCAGCTTGCGCGTGCGGCGGGGGTCGTGGTTGAAATATTGGCTGGCGGTGTCGTGGGGCGAGATGTGGACGTTGTGCAGCCACACTTCGCCGTTGCGGATGAGGGCGAAGCCGTCGCGCAGGTTGGCTTTTCCTGCCCGTACGGATTTGACCTCTGTACCGACTAGCTCAATGCCGGCCTCAAAGGTTTCCAAAATCTCGTATTCAAACCGAGCTTGTCGGTTTTCTGCTACCACTTTGTAGCCGTCGCCGTTGTCTACCATGCGCTCTCGCCCAAAATTACCCAATACCCGCCCTTACTCGACTACGATTTTCCACTCGTGTAGCTCGTAGCTGACGCAGCCATTTTGCACTAGGGGGTCTTGCGCCACGATCGCCCTGGCTTCTTCCATCGAGTCTGCCTGAAACAGCAGCATTCCCCCGCCCCGCTCAGCCCAGTACCCGGTTTTAGCCTGATGCCCTTTGGTGATCAGGTCGCGAACAAACTGCTTGTGGGCTGGCACAAATTGATCAAACGTTGCCTTGTCCACAAGCCCTTTTTCGATCTTGACGAACCAGGGCATGGTGAAGCTGCAAAGAAACAGAGGAAACAGGATAGCGCGAGACAAAGCGAAGCGCGATCGCCCCACAGGTTAACCATTTCAGCCCAGCATCGGCTCAGGGGTGTCGCTGCTCCACACCAGATGTAGAGCAAATTGAATCGCCCGAACCTCCAGGATATCGCGATCGCCCACCGTCTGGGGTTATGCGCTGGGCTTAAGAAAACGTAGAGAAGGGCGATCGCCCAGGGTTCACATCCTGTGACTGGGGCGACACCTCTACTTCGGGTGCGGGGGGCGGCTCTGGCTGCGTCAATTCTGTCCAGAGCGATCGCCCAACCAGCGCCAAGATCCACGCCAGCAGCGCCAGCAGCACTCCATACAGCAGATTGGTGGCGCGTCCGCCAGACGCTTCAGCCCGTTCCCCGGCTTCTGACTCATCGACTGTGGCCAAGTCTGGCACTTGGGGAGCGCTCGCGGGGTAGACAAAGGTATCCTCTGGCGGGGGCGGCGCAGGCGGAATGCCGTAGCTCCAGCCTTCCTCAGCAGAACTGAGCGGCGAAACGGGCGGATTTGCAGAGGCAGCGACCTCGCTAGCCAGCCAATCCAATTCCTCGCGGTTGAGGTCTGGTGACTGGGGCACAGTGCCAAACGAAGTTCCCGGATAGGTGCTGGGGTCTAGCAAGATGGTCGCTTCATCATCGTCCTCCAGACCAAACGTGGTTTCGGGCAGCGGGTCTGGCTCGTTCTGCCAATCGGCTGCGGGCGAACCCAGGTCAAACTCGTCTGGCCCATCCAGCCCAAAGTCATCGCCGCCAGCAGCTTCTGCTTCAGAGGGCTGAAACTCTTCACTCCCCAAGCTTTCCAGCCCCAGCCCCAGATTATCCATCTCGAAGCCACCGGACTCATCCAGGTCATCGACCAGCAGTTCCGACGGCAGCGTTTCTTCGCCAGGAGGCATCAGTTCTGTGGGAGCGGTTTCGTCTTCGAGGGTGAACTCGTTGGCTGGGGCACTGTCGTAGATGTTGTCAAAGGCAATCTCATCAAACTCAACGCCAGAAAGGGGTACGTCGAGAAAGTCAGGCGCGTCTAGCTCATCGTCTCGAATTTCAGACGAAGGAATCTCAGTGGGCAGTTGCGACAGAGGAACGTCTGAGGTTTCATTAAACAACTCGGCATCCAGCAGGCTGTCTGGGCCGTCAGAATTGTCTGGGTTGTCTAGATTATCCAGATCGAAGTCAAAATCGTTGGATACAGCAGTTGGGGGAAATTCTGGCGCAATGTTGTTTGCTGCCGACTCAAAGTACAGGTCTTGTGCTTCTAGCTCTAGATCCTGGGCGAGTCCGAGAGACTCTGGGGCGATCGCCCTGGCCCCCTCACCCTCCAACAGCCCCACCCCAGCAGCATCCAGCAGAGAGCCATTCAGTGTGACATCAATGGCAAATTCGGGCGGTAGCTCACTCAGCCAGGGCGCAGAGTCTCCCGCAGGCGCAAAAATCGGCGCAGCAGGAGACTCTGCAAAATCCGCCGGGAAGGGCGCAGGAGCAGACTCGCGCCCAAAGGTTTCGTCAAATCCGCTGGGTTCCGCCATCGGCAGATCAGTTTCCCAGTCGCCGCTGGTCAATTCGTCGGTAGCAAACTCGCTGTTGGCAAACTCATTGTCCAACTCTAGTGCGTCTGATTCAGATTCTGCCGCTGTCTCGAACGTCGTTTCCGCAGGCTCCGCTGGGTCAGCCGTAAAGTCTGACAAGTCTTCCCCGGTCAAATTGCCAAACTCTAGATCAGCATCCCAATCATCCCCGCCTTCGGTCGTCACGGGTGGCAGTTGGATGTCGTCCAGATCCAGCTCAAGGGACATTTCTTCGGCCACGTAGGGCGGTGGAGTTGGGGCTGGCTCGTCAAAGCCCGTAGAACTACCCCCTTCGTCAAACGAGGATTCTGGCAACAGGTCGTCGAATTGGGCTTCGGTTTCAAATCCAGCGGCGATCGCCCCCAAATCATCCTCCTCCTGCCAACTGTTTATGGCTGGCTCGCCCGTCGCCTCCAGTCCTGCAAAATCCCTTTCCAGATCACCAGAATCACCAGACACAGAGGATTCGATAAATAGCTCTGAACCGCTCGCGTCAAAGTCAAAATCGGCATCGCTCAGCGAAGCATCGTCAAAGTTCGGGCTGCCGAATTCTGTGCCGAATTCTGTGCTGCCAAACTCGGTATTGCCGAATTCTGTGCTGCCAAAGTCGGTATTGCCGAATTCCCCACTGCCCAACCCCATATCACCAAACTCTGCACCCTCCGGGGTTGATGGGGCTGAATCCCCAAAGTCCAGGTCTTCCAGACCCACCAGTGGCTCACTGGCGCTTGACGGGGTGCTGAGTTCGTCAAAGTCCGTCAGCGGGAAATCGACTTGTTCGGGAGTCAGGTCGAAACTGCTGTCTAACGTCGAACTGGATGGCTCCAGATCGGGCAAGCCAAGGTCAGGCTCGTCTGCGTTACCCAACGGCTCCATCGAAAAATCGGATGAGAAATCGGACGACAAATCGGCAGATAGGTCAAACTCGTCTGGCTCCAACCCCATACCAGGATTCGATTCTCCGGTTACCGCGTCGATTCCCGAAAACTCGTTGTCCATTCGGGCCAGGTCACCTTCCAGCGAGCCGAGATCGCTGAGCATCTCATCTGGCGCGTCGAGCGACCAATCTTGTGTCGATTCCAGCGCATCCAAATCCGAAAGCAGTGCGTCGCTTGATGGTTCATGCATTCCCGCATCCAGAGGGGCGCTGGTGTCACTGGTATCCAAGGTGCTGCCAGAGAAACCGCTATCCGCAAAGGCGCTGTCAAAAGAACCCGTGTTCTGTTCAAATTCTGAAAAATCACTGTCCAGGTTTAAATCGGACAAGCTGCTTTCTATAGCATCCAGTCCGCCCAATCCCAGGTCATCTGGCTGGAAATCTGCCATCGGGTCTGGTTCCAGATCGGCTCCCAAATCCAGATCCGCCAGTAGGTCATCGGGCAGATCTGCTGAGCTGGTGTCATCGGTGGCGATCGCCTCCAGCGAAAAATCCCCCGAAAAATCGTCGCCCAGAGCAGGCAAATCGCCCGATGCGAACTCATCTTCAAAATCCAGCGAGGGGGGTTCCAGCGACAAGCCCTCTGGCTCGAAGGTGAGATCAGGCGGCGGCGCGGTCAGTTCTGAGAGAATATCGCCGACGGGGTTGGGGGCGGGCGCAATGTCGTCTAGCCCGTCGAGGGATATGCCTGCGTCGTAGGGCGAAGGAGTAGGCTCTGATGGCTCCAAATCACCCAGCCCTAAATCGCCCAAATCGGTGACCTCGATTTGTAAGTCCTGCGTCCAGGCAGGTTCGGCCATGCCAAACTGCTGCCCGGCAATCTTGACCAACTGGATTGAGGACACACCTAGGTTGCTGATGCCGTTCTGCACAAACGCAGTAAGCACCTGGCGATTGGGCACCTGCTCTGCTTGCAGCGTGACATACAGGCAGGTTCCCTGGCGATCGACCGAGGCAGTCATGCCGCGCGGCTGTAGGGAGCGATTCATGAGCGTGGCGATCGCCTGTGGGTCACCTTGCTTCGCGAGTTCAAGCAGGTTCGTTTGTGCCATATCTCATCCAGGTTGATCCGTCGCGTGATAACTTTTGCTCTACGATACTTGGAGATAGCCCAGCCGGATCGATTTTTTTATTTAACTCACTCTAGCCCACGAACCAAAGTTGCTGCTTGTGATACAGTCCAGCGCCCTAGCTGCCCGCAACTCTGTTAAGAAGTTCAAGAAATGCTTAATTAATCGTTATACATACACTGCTCTAAAACTGCCATTATCCGGCTCTTTGCCTGACTTGCCCACTCGCCCATCCACCTGCCAATCCCATGAGCATCGGATACCTTGCCTTCGTCCTCCACGCCCATCTGCCCTTTGTGCGCCACCCAGAGAGCGACTATGTACTCGAAGAAGAGTGGCTCTTTGAGGCGATTACGGAAACGTATATCCCCCTGCTTCAGGTGTTTGAGGGGCTGAAGCGCGATGGCGTTGATTTCAAGCTGACGATGAGCATGACACCGCCGCTGGTGTCGATGTTGCGCGATCCGCTGCTGCAAGAGCGATATGACATCCACCTCGCCAAGCTCGAAGAACTGGCGGAGATGGAAATCGAACGCAATGCCCACACCGGTCACATGAAATACCTGGCCGAACACTACGCCGCCGAGTTTAACAGCGTGCGCCAGGTGTGGGAGCGCTGCAATCATGACTTGGTGGGCGCGTTTAAGGTGTTTCTGGATTCCAACAACCTCGACATCATTACCTGCGGGGCAACCCACGGCTATCTGCCGCTGATGAAGATGTATCCGCAGGCGGTGTGGGCGCAAATTCAGGTCGCCTGCGAAAGCTATGAGGAACATTTTGGGCGATCGCCCAACGGCATCTGGCTACCGGAATGCGCCTACTACGAAGGCGTGGAGCGGATGGTCGCCGATGCAGGTGTGCGCTACTTCATCACCGACGGCCACGGCATTCTCTACGCCCGCCCGCGCCCCCGCTTTGGCACCTACGCGCCGATTTTTACGGAAACGGGCGTCGCCGCCTTTGGGCGCGATCACGAATCGTCGCAGCAGGTCTGGTCATCGGAAGTGGGCTATCCCGGTGCGCCAGAATACCGCGAGTTTTACCGCGACCTGGGCTGGGATGCCGAATATGAATATATCAAGCCCTACATCATGCCCAACGGCCAGCGCAAAAACGTCGGCATCAAGTATCACAAAATCACCGGGCGCGGGCTGGGGCTGAGCGACAAAGATCTCTACGATCCTTATTGGGCGAAAGAAAAAGCAGCAGAACACGCAGGCAACTTCGTCTATAACCGCGAACGCCAGGTCGAACACCTGCACGGCATCATGCAGCGCCCGCCGATCATCGTGTCGCCCTACGATGCAGAGCTATTCGGCCACTGGTGGTACGAGGGACCCTGGTTCCTGGACTACCTCTTCCGCAAGTCCTGGTTCGACCAAAACACCTTCGAGATGACGCACCTGTCGGACTATCTCAAGGATCATCCGACCCAGCAGGTCTGTCGCCCGTCTCAGTCAAGCTGGGGCTTCAAGGGTTTTCATGAATATTGGCTGAACGACACCAACGCCTGGATCTATCCCCATCTGCACAAAGCCGCTGAGCGGATGATCGACCTAGCGAAGCGCGAACCTGCCGATGACCTGGAATGGCGGGCGCTGAACCAAGCAGCGCGGGAACTGCTGCTGGCGCAATCCTCCGACTGGGCGTTTATCATGCGGACGGGGACGATGGTGCCCTATGCGGTGCGCCGGACGCGATCGCACTTGATGCGGTTCAACAAGCTGCGCGAAGACATCCTAGCGGGCAAAATCGACAGCGGCTGGCTGGAAAAAGTCGAGGCGATCGACAATATCTTTCCCAATGTGAACTATCGCGTCTACCGCCCACTCTAGTCCACCCCTTGCCATGCAAACGCTTCCGCCGACGCAGAATCAGCGAATCGTTCAATCTGGGCGCACCTGGGAGCAGTTCAAGCTGATCCAGGAAGCCAATAAGCTTCGGATGAGCTTTATTCCGCAAATCTGTCCTAAACTCAAGCGGCTAGTTGCAGCGTGCGGGAGGGCTGGCTATCGGCGTGCAGCGCGGCAATGGGAGACAACAGCATATTCACGATTGCATCGCTCGACGCTAGCGTGCCCTCTTGGGTAATGTGGCAGGTCTTCCACCAATCGGCCTTGTGGCTGTGCAGCGCCGCCAGCATTTGGGAATAGCGGCCGCCGCGCTCATCTACCACGCGGCACGACATCCGCAGATAGGACACGACTCTCAGTTGCAGAGGCACATCGGTTTGCTGAAGCTTTTGGCGGATGATTTGCAACTTTGCGTCTAGGCGAGTCATGGCAATGTCCTCTTGTTGATTTGATCAGTTGAATTAGGCTGGGAAATTAGTTGAAACTGGAAGCTTAGTTGAAAGCGCTATGCGTGTCTCGGAGTGATGATTCTTTTATAGGATTTTCCTTGGGAGACATCGATATGGAAAAGTTAGGGACTTTGAGGAGTTGACCAGGGGCGATCGCCCTGCTGGAGTCGGAAAAGTTAAGGTCGCTGAATTAAACAAACCGCCAAGACGAAGCACGACTTGTGCAACCTCTCAGCGGCTTGAATGGGCTTGGTTCAGGGATAGTGGGTGATGGAATTCTGATGGAATTCTCTAGGCAGACGGACGCACGTCGCGAGCCAGTTCCCGGTAGTCGGCAGGGTCGCCCCCGGCTGCGGGCAAACTGTCATCTTCTGAAGAAATGTTCACGTCTTCCGGCTGAGCCACCTCATGCTGAGGGGCAACCTGCTTCGCTGCTTCGTCAGGGCTGAGCGTACCCTGGCTCATGGCTTGCGCCGCTGCATAGTCTTTGTCCAGATCTAGGTTCTCTTCGGGCGACTTTTCTTCACCCTCGGCGATCGCCGCCCTGGTTTCCCGCGCATCAAAGCTTTCGGTCTTGTCTGACACCGTGTTGGCGGGAACAATCGGTGTGGAATCGGTAGAGTCGGTGGTCATGATTAAACGCCTCATTTCGCAATGCTAGTACGCTATCAAGCTGCACTCAGCATCTCGAGTTCCCGGAGGCAGATTCCTGGCCTGTTTCTATAGGCAGAAAAATGGGTAGAAAAATAAGCCCCTGGCTCTCCTCATTCCTCCAGAATCCAATTAAGCCGCTTGCTCTGGCTGGAGGCTGCGCTTGAGGATAATCATGCGATCGCCCACCACAGGACTGCGGGCCAGCAGCGTACCGTCTGGTGCAACCAGTTCCAGCTTGGTAAAATCCAGCCTCGTTGCCCGTTTCAGCAACTCTGCCGCGAGTTTATCCTGGCTGGCGGGCGACAGGGCATACCAGCCATCGCCCAGGTTCACTCTCAGGCGGCCGCTGCGAAAGCTCGCCTGAATGGTCTGGATCAGGTTTTCGCTGTAGGCATCGGTGACGCTAGTGATCTGCTCCTGGATCGCTGCCACTAGGGGCTGATCGGGCAAGGCGGGACGGGCGGGTGTGGTGGGTGTGGCAGGTGTGGGCAAGGGCGATGGCTGCGGCGGGGGCGTGGGCTGCGGCTTGGCAGTCGGACGAGACGGGCGCGGGCTGTCGTCTGGGCTGGGGGCAGGCGCGGGCGCGGGCGGCAGGTCATCGGGCACCACTTCAGGAATTGTGGTGACACGGGGGAGGGGCTGCTCGACGCGGCGACCGTCTACTGGCGCTTCGCTGATCAGGGGCGGTTCGGTAATGCGGGTTGGCTCCTGGGACGGCAGCAGGTTGGGCACGACGAAGACCAGAAGAGCGGCAATTCCGGCGATCGCCCCACTCAGCGCCCGATCCGCCAGCGCATCCCGAATCGACGTTGGCAGGATGGCTCGAATCTTCGGCAACGCATTGGCTGTCCACCAAGCCCAGCCCTTCTCCCAGTAGGGCTTTGCCACAGCCCAGACCTGTCGAGCGGCGGGCTGCACGGTCGCCCACACCTGCTGAATCGCTGTCCGCAGGCGACGACCCAGCGATGGCGCAACCGGAACAGGCGGCGCACCTGGCTCTGTGCGGACGAGGGCACTGCTGTCGGCGGCGGCGAGTTCTCCCGGTGAGCGATCGCCCAGGGAGGTTTGGGCCCGTCTGGGCGGTGCTTCTAGGGCAGCAATCCAACCCTCTAACAGCCGCACATTTGCCCGCAGCAGCCCAATCAGCAGCCGCTTGCCCAACCCCACATATTCTGCCCGCAAATCTTGCAGCGAGGGCGGCCCATAGCCGGGTTCAACGTTCGTGGGGGGTTTCTCTGGCGGTTCCGGCGGGTTATTTGGCGAGTTGGGCGGTGGGGGCGGCTCCTGAGTCATGGCGCTGGGCGTAACCTTTGCAATGGGTTCACGGCGTTGGGCGTAGCGGTGGGTGGTGGGCAGTTTCGCAGTCCACCGGGCAGGTGACACGGCCGCAAGGAAACGCGATAGAGTTTTACAGGCGGCGTGCGCGATCCCAGAAGACACTATACCGCCTGGGCGAATGGCAACTTGGCAGATCACCAAAGAACTTCACGGATTCACGCTGTTTTCCCATGTATCTCTCTGTGTACTTTTTTTGTACGTCCTGGAGATCAATCATGAGGCGATCGCTCCCCGCTCTGCTGGGTTTTACGCTGGGTTTTCCGTTGATTCCGATGCTGATCGCGGGCTGTGCCCCGTCGCTGGCGGGGGCCCCCATTCCCGTCGATCAAGTGGTCAGCCAACTGCGTCCCCAAACGCCAATTCCGATTTTTCTGCCGGACGCAGTGCCGGGGATGGAGGAGGTGTATGTCCACGCCTATGGCGACGAAGACAGCTACGGCGTAGATTTTGACTATGTAGCCGATTGCAACGGCGCGACGGCCTGTAGCTATGGCGGCACTTGGGCGCAACGCTATGAGGGCGCGATGACTCCGGCGGAGATCCTCGGCATGTCGGAAACGGTGGAAACTGTGACCCTGACCAACGGCGTGAGCGGGCAATATGCCAACACCTGCGGAGCCTATTGCGTGGCGACGGTGATGTGGCAGGCGGATGGTGTTCTCTACGGCGTGAGCATCAAAAACGGCGAAAAAGAGGCGACCATTGCGCTGGCCAACGGGGCGATCGCCGCTGGGCCCCGATAAACCCAATCCGGGCTACTGCGCCAGACGAAAAACCTCCACCTCCAAACCTCAACCTCGGAGTTTCTGAATCATGGGCGTGACCACCCAACAGCTCAGCCGATTCAAACGCGACGGCCGCCCGATTGTGGTGCTGACGGCGTGGGATTTTCTGATGGCGCAAGTGTTGGACCGAGCAGGCGTGGACGTGATTTTGGTGGGCGATTCGCTGGCGATGGTGGCGCTGGGCCACGAAACCACGCTGCCGCTGACGCTGGAGGACATGCTGCATCACACCAAGGCCGTCCGGCGCGGCGTAAAAAATGCGCTGGTGGTCTGCGATTTGCCGTTTATGACCTATCAGGAGAGCGTGGCGCAGGCGATGCACTCGGCCGGGCGCGTGCTAAAGGAAACCGGAGCGCAGGCTGTGAAGCTAGAAGGTGGCCATCCCGCCATGCTAGAGACGGTAGAACGGCTGACGCAGGCAGGCATTCCCGTGATGGCCCATGTGGGGCTAACGCCGCAGTCGGTGCATCAGTTGGGCGGCTTTCGCAAGCAGGGCACGACGGCCGAGGCGGCTGAGCGGATTTTGCAAGAGGCGATCGCCCTAGAATCGGCCGGCGCGTTTTCCATCGTGCTGGAACATATCCCGGCTGACCTGGGGCTGCAAATTTCCCAAAAGCTGACCATCCCCACCATCGGCATCGGCGCAGGCCCCCACTGCGACGGTCAGGTACTTGTCACGCCCGACCTGCTGGGCCTGTCAGAATGGCAGCCCCCCTTCGCCAAACCCTACACCAACCTGCGGGACATTATTACCCAGGCGGTGCAAACCTACGCGACGGAGGTGCGAGAGCAGCGGTTTGGCGATTCCCCCGGCGTATAAAAATCGCCAGAGCATAAAGATTTTTCTAGTTTCATTACAGCCGGGGTTGCGATTTGCCGAATCTGTGCCGATGGATCGCAGAATGAGGGGAAAGCGCAACACAAACAAGGGACTCATGATCATTGCAGCCACAGCACCCGATTTGGGGGCAGAAGATTATTTGGTGGTGGGTCTAGCGACCTGCTTTCTGAAAGCGGATGGGGAGGTGCATCCGGTGACGGTTGCGGAGCCGATTCCCTCGGCTGCGCTGGAGGCGATCGCCCGTGGCATCCCCACTTCCTACACACAGGCCGTGGCGACGACGCTGGGGGCGGTGCTGTCGGGCGAGGAACCGCAACTCCCTGCGGGCTTTCCGGCAGACACGCAGTTTTGCGATGAGTTTGCCGCGAGGGCGATCGCCGCAGCCCGCACCTACAAAGCGCGTCCTGTAGCCCAATCCCTAATTCCCTTGGGCACGGTTCGCACCGATTTCAACCATTCCACCGAGCGCAAGCGCGTGCTGAACTCCGATCGCCTGGTCAAGCCCGAAGACAATGTGAAGCAGCACGCCTATACGCATCAGGTGCTTTAGGAATTGCGGCTCTGGCAGTTCCTAAGAAATCGGTGGCTCCCATTAATTTTCCCAAGCGGATTTGCTAGGGAAGTTGCGGGAAGCCCACCGAAGCTTGACGAGCAATCCAAAATCGCAAGTCCAAAATCGCAAATCCAAAATCGAGAATCAACCCTACGCCTCAATCACCACGCGCAGGTTGCCGCGCTTTTTCACCACGCGGCAAGCGGTGGCGCTGCCCACCCGCTCAAATTCCAGATCCAGCAGCGTTTGGCCAATCCGCAGGTTGTGCAGCGACAGGCGATGCATCGTGTCGGGCAGGGCCGGATCGAGAATTCGCAGGCAGTTGTTGGGTGCATCGGGCACCAAGTTTGCCATCGTTAGCAAGAGCTGGAAGATGGCTCCAGTGGCCCAGGCCTGGGGCGAACAGGCAACGGGATACTGCACAGGGCTGTTGTCGGCGGTGCGCTCATAGCCGCAAAAGAGTTCGGGGGGGCGCTGGTAGGGCTGGCGCAGGGTCATGTCGAAAATGCCCTGGGTGACTTCGAGGGCCTGGTCAATGAGTCCGAGCGATCGCAGCCCCAGCACTGTCATGCTGTTGTCGTGGGGCCAGACAGAGCCGATGTGATAGCCCATTGGGTTGTAGGCAGGCGACAGGCTGCTGAGGGTGCGGATGCCCCAGCCGTTAAACATGTCGGGTGCTTGCAGCCGCTCGGCCACGCTCAGGGCTTTGTCCTGGTCGAGAATGCCCAAATTCAAACAGTGGCCAGGGTTAGACGTAATGCTATCGACCGGGTTGCCCTTGCCATCCAGGGCCAGGGCGCAAAAGTCCAAATCATCCATCCAAAAGTCGCGGTTAAACCGTCGCTTCAGGTCTTGTGCTTCTTCAATCCAGCGATCGGCCAGGTCGATGCGCTTTTTCAGGCGGGCAATTTCTGCCAGCCGCACCTTTGCGGCATAGACGTAGGCCTGCACTTCGCAGAGGGCGATCGCCCCTTCCGCCAGTTCGCCCCGGCGGTTCACAATGCAGTTGCCAGAGTCTTTCCAGCCCTGGTTTTGCAGCCCGCGAGAGGAGCGCCGCGCATAGGCCAGATAGCCTGTCTCCTTGAGGTTTTCGTCAATCCACTCCATGGCCGCCAGCGCGTTGGGCCAGAGTCGCTCTAGGGTTTCCTGGTCATGGGTCCAGGCGTAGTATTCGGCGTAGAGCATTAGCCACAGCGGCGTTGCGTCCACTGTGCCGTAGTAGGGCGTGTGGGGAATTTCCTGGCAGCGGGCCATTTCGCCCAGGCGCAGCTCGTGCAGAATCTTGCCGGGCTGTTCGTCGCGCCAGTCGTCGTGCTGCTTGCCCTGATAGTGGGCCAGGATGCTGAGGGTGTCGCGGGCAATGGTGGGGTCGAGGATCAGCGTTTGCGAGGCGGCGATGAGGGAGTCGCGCCCAAACAGCGTTGAAAACCAGGGCACCCCCGCTGACAGAACCTTGCCCTTGCCAAAGGTTTGCCGCAAGAGGTACACGTCCTGCTGCGCCCGCTCGATGATTTGATTCATGGCTTTGTTGTCGCAGCGGATGCGCGTCACTTGTTCGCCCCACTGGGTCTGCTCCAGCAGTTCCGCTGCCTTGGCTTGCATCAGCGTCATGGGCGTGTTGACGGCGGAGGGCGATCGCCCATTCAGCAGCGGTTGCAGCCGATAGCCCAGGGTCAGCGTTTCATGCGGCTCTAGCGACACCTGCCATAGGGCAGTGTAGCCCTTGAGGAAGTTAGGCGGCTGGTGCAAAAACTGGATGCGCGACTCCATCAGCCCGCCATCTAGGCCCTGATAGGCCAGCGTAATTTCTAGAGGCATCGAGGCAGGCAGCGGATCGGCTGCATCGTCTGTCGTGGCTTCCATTACGTCCAGCCGGTGATCCTGCACTACCGCAGGCACCAGCCGCAGCCGCCGTCCTTGGCGATCGCGCTGGAAGCCCCGAATTTCAAACAAATCCAGAAAATCGGCATTAAAGCTGAGGCTGAGTTCAAATTGCACGGGTTCGGTGCTGAAGTTGGTCAGGCTGATTTCTTCAAACAACCCGCCGTTTAGCACCAGTTCTCGCTGGATGCCGATGGTTTCTGGCGGAATCGCATCCAACTGCGGGTTGGCGCACAGCACCGACAGCACAAATCCCTTGTCAGCGTTGCTGCTAAGGAGGACGGGCGATCGCCCCTCAATCTGCAATTCCAGACGATTTAAGAAGCGCGTATCCTGACAAAACAGTCCCAAACTGCCGATGGAGTCTCCCTCCAGGCAAGCGGAAATATTGCCCAGCGTGTCGGTAATCAAAAACAGGTCGTCGTCTTTGAGCGTCAGCGTCGGCTGCGGGCGTTCGCTAATGACGCAAGGCCACTCCGGCTGCGGCAGTTGATCCGCAGGCAAAAATTTCCGTCCATCCAGTTCCACAAAGTCAGGCATCGCGCTGGGTTGAACTCAACGGTGAAAGAACATTTGCGAAAAAACGCTCCAGATTAAGTTCGATTTTAGTCGCAGCGCCAGCCAGAAGTCGTCTGCCGACTCGAAGATTTGCGAGAATAAGGGCGATCGCCCGTAAGTGCCTACCCCTCTCGGCGATCGCCCTTGTTCCAACTTCTGGGATAGGGTTTAGGCGAGCACGGGCACTGGGTTAGCTTCCCAGCGATTGACCGCATTGCCAATAATCGATAGCTCCTGCATCAGTCGGTCAAAGCGCTCCGGCGTGAGCGATTGCGGGCCATCAGACAGCGCCTTCGATGGGTTGGGGTGAACCTCAATCATCAGGGAGTCCGTTCCGGCGGCGATCGCAGCCATTGCCATCGAGGGCACATATTCCGACTTGCCCGTGCCGTGGCTGGGGTCGATCATGATGGGCAGGTGAGTGAGCGATCGCAGCACCGGAATCACCGCCAGATCCAGCGTGTTGCGGGCATACTGATTGTCGAAGGTGCGGATGCCGCG
The DNA here is from genome assembly GCF_015272455.1 of Thermoleptolyngbya sp. C42_A2020_037. Lineage (NCBI taxonomy): Bacteria > Bacillati > Cyanobacteriota > Cyanophyceae > Oculatellales > Oculatellaceae > Thermoleptolyngbya > Thermoleptolyngbya sp. C42_A2020_037. The sequence goes on along the minus strand of NZ_JACYLP010000035.1, from coordinate 145,513 downwards.
CTCGCAGAGAATGACGTTGGGATTGCCCGCCGCCAGGATATACTCCGCCGCCATCAGCCACTCGTCAATCGTGGCAGACATGCCCCGCTTTAGCAGCACAGGCTTATCCTGAGCGCCTACCTTCTTCAGCAGCGAGAAGTTCTGCATGTTGCGTGCGCCGACCTGCACGATGTCCGTCACTTCGCAGATTTTTTCCAGATCTGCGGCATCCATCACTTCGGTGATAATGCCCAGCCCAGTCGCATCCTTCGCCGCTTGCAGCAGTTCCAGTGCGCTCTCGCCGTGCCCCTGAAAAGCGTAGGGTGAGGTGCGCGGCTTGAATGCACCGCCCCGCAAAAACTTCGCGCCTGCGGCTTTTACGCGGCGAGCCGTTTCCACGATCATGGTTTCGTTTTCAACAGAGCAAGGCCCCGCCACCACCACAATCGGCGCAAAGACGCTGAAGGTCACTGGGCCATTGGGCGTAGGCACGACAACCTCGCTCGGTTCACCATGACGATATTCCTTGCTGACGCGCTTATAGGGCTTTTCAACCCGCAGCACTTGCTCAATCCAGGGACTCAGGTCTTGGAGTTGGAGCGCGTCCATCTCGGCAGTGTCACCCACCAGACCGACCACGGTTTTGTGTTTGCCGACGATTTTTTCCGGCGTCAGGCCCATCTCGCGAAATTCGGCACTCAGGCGGTCGATTTCTTCGGCGGGCGCTTCGGGCTTCATCACCACAATCATGGGAAAATCCTGCTTACTTTGAATAATTCAAGAGAGGTTAAAAGTCCTTCGGCTCTGGGGTTTAGGCAGAGCGTTTGGGTTGCGTTTAGACTCAGGGCAGGGCGAACGTCCGTAGAGCAGACATCGCCCAAAAACATGACTAGTTTAGAGTATTCAATGCTACGGAAACGGCAGACTGGCAGGTTAACTTCAGTTAAGAGTTCTAAACGCCACACGCCAAAATCCAAAGGTTTAATGCTGGGCTAACGCTAGCGCTTATTTTAGGCAGCCCAAAAGACAAAAACCACCCTCCGGTCGGGTGGTTTCTGTGATGAGGCGTTAGGACTGAGGGCGCTGCGATCGCCACGCGGCAATGGTGCGTCCCAGGTTAGTGCGAAACTCCGACGTGCCCAACAAGCTGCCCGGTTCATCTTCCCAGGAGGCCGAAAACAGCCCATAGCTCAGCCCCAGCACGCCCAGCCCAAAAAAGCCCAGACTGACCAGCAGCACAGCGGAGGTGGGCAAATCCATGAGGTGCTGGCTGACGATGTAGTAGCTGACGACAAAGGTGGCGATCGCCAAAAACGACGGCACGCCGCAGAAAATTGCCATCCGCCTAGCCATGCGCTTGCTCACTGCATCAGGAATCGCCATCGATGCGCGGGCGGCCACAGGTTTCTTGAGAGCAGCATCAGAAGCGCTCCCTGAGGGTTTTGCCTTCGGAGGTGCTGGCTTGGAGGGGGCTTTTGCGGCTGGTTTTGAGGCAGATTTGGGCGCTTTTTTGGGGTTCACACCAGTCTCTGGCTGTTTACCCGCAGCGCCAGACTCTTCAGACTTCTTCAGGCGCTTTTTCGGCTCAAAAGGTAAAGCCTTACGAGCCGAAGCGTCTGAACTAGAGGAGTTGGGGTCGGGTGGAGTAGAAGATGCCATGTAAAAACCTGTTCTGACCGCAAGGGTTCAGCTCGCTACACCATCTAGCCGAGCAAATCGAGTTCGTTGAACCCTAACCACGAATGCCCAGCTTGCCGATTAGAGCGCGGTAGCGATCTGGATCGTGTTTTTGGATGTAAGCCAGCAGGCGCTTGCGCTGACCGATCATCTTCAGCAAGCCCCGACGAGAAGCGTGGTCTTTTTTGTTTTCTTTGAGGTGGGTGCTGAGGCGGTTAATGCGCTCGGTCAGCATTGCTACCTGAACGTCTGCCGATCCAGTGTCCGTTTCGTGAATTTGATAATCAGAAATAATCTGCTGCTTGCGCTCTTGCAGGAGTGCCATTGGGGTCGTCCGGTGAGTATCAATACAATCAACGATTGTATCACAGGGTTCAGGATCATTGGCTCAGCCAGGCGATCGCCTCTCGAATCCACTGCTCCGCATCAGCATTTTTCGCCAGCGCCGTTTTTTGCCCCACGGCCCGCAATGCCTGCATAATTTCGCCGCTGGAATAGCCCAACGCCAGCAGCGTTAGTTCCACATCTTCCTGCACGCTGCCCACGGGCGCGGCATCTGGGGTTGTAGATAGTCCCGACTGCGTGCGCCAGTCTGCCAGCTTAGTCTTCAGCTCCAGCGCTAGTCGTTCCGCCGTTTTTGCCCCCACCCCTGGCGTGCGCGACAGCATCCGCGTGTTGCCCGACACAATTGCCTGCACCAGGTCTTGCAGCCCCAGTCCGTCCAGCAGCGCCATCCCCAACTGGGGCCCCACGCCGCTGACGCTGATCAACTGCCGAAACAGATCTCGCTCCGCCAGCGACCCAAACCCGAATAGGACGATCTGATCTTCCTTGACCTGCTGATGAGTAAACACCTGCACCACTTCGCCCATACCCGGCAGCGATTGCAGCATTCGCGGCGTGATTTGCAGGTCGTAGCCTACGTGGTTGACCTCTAGGGTTAGGATGACGCGGTTGCTCGGAAGTTTTTGCACAGCGGCGATCGCGCCTTTTAGGTAGCTAATCATAGGGGAAATGGCGGGAAGAAGAGGGAAGAGGGAAGAGCGAAGAGGGAAGAGCGAAGAGGGAAGAGCGAAGAGGGAAGAGGGAAGAACGAAGAGGGAAGAGCGAAGAGGGAAGAGCAAAGAGCGAAGAGGGAAGAGCGAAGAGGGAAGAGCGAAGAGGGAAGAACGAAGAGGGAAGAGCGAAGAGGGAAGAGCGAAGAGCAAAGAGCGAAGGCTTGGGAGATGCCTAAGAATTTTCGTTTTTCGTTCTTCGTTTTTCGTTCTTCGTTTTTCGTTTTTCGTTCTTCGTTTTTCGTTCTTCTCTCTTCCCTCTTCCCTTCTATCCCCCTGCGATACACTTTAGGAAAACTTCCCAAAAAACTTCCTAAAATACCCCCGCCATGCCGATTCTTGTCAGCGATCTTGCCAACCAGGTTCAAGAGTCTGCCCATCGCCTGGGCATTCAGAAATACGACATCTACGGCGCGTCGGTCGATGAAACCAGCGTCCAGGTAGATCAGGGCGAACCCAAGCAGGTGAAGGCATCCCAGCGATCGAGTGTGACAGTGCGCGTGTGGAACCATGAGGGTACGCTGGGCATCACTTCGACGACCGACGTTGACCCGACGGGACTGGAACTGGCGCTGAAGACGGCCTACGATGCCAGCTTTTTTGGCATGAAGGAAAATGTGCCTGACTTTAGCCCAGAGGCGACGGCTCCCTTGGCGGGCAAAGAAGACGATCGCGTGTCACCTGCATCGGTGTCTGATCTGATCGCGGCGCTGATCGGGGCAGAAAAGGAACTGCTGGCGGCGCATCCGGCGATCGCCTCTGTGCCTTATAACGGTCTGTCGCAGCGGGATATGGAACGGTTTTATCTGAATAGCGAAGGCGCAGTGCGGCGGCAGGGGCAATCTATTGCGTCGATCTACCTCTACAGCAAGACAGAGCAGGAAGGCAAGAAGCCCCGCAGTGCTGGATCGTTTGAGGTAAGCCGGGGGCTGGAGCAGTTGGATATACAGAAGTGCATCCGAGAAACAGCGGAGAAGACAATCAGCCACCTGGATTACGAAAAGATTCCTACCGGAAAGTACCGGGTTGTGTTGTCGCCTGATGCCTTTTTGAGCCTGATTGGGGCGTTTTCTAATCTGTTTAACGCGCAGAATATTCTCGATCGGCAAAGCTTGTCTACGCCAGAGTCACTGGGGAGTGCGATCGCCTCTCCGTTGCTCTCGCTATATGACGACGCGCTGCATCCAGAAAATGTTGGTGGCGAACTGTTTGATGGCGAAGGCACGCCCACGCGCCGCGTCTCGCTAATTGACCAGGGCGTGTTGACCAGCTTTTTGCACAGTGCAGGCACGGCTAAACGGCTAAATGCACAGCCCACCGGCCACGCCAACATGGGGGCAAAGGTGACGGTCGGCAGTCATTTTTATCACGTCCTGCCGGGTGCTGCCGATCCCGCCTTTGACCTCAATACTGCCAACAACGTTGTCTTCATCGATGACCTGCACGCACTTCATGCTGGGGTACAAGCCCTCCAGGGTTCCTTCTCGCTGCCCTTTGATGGCTGGCTGATTCGCGATGGTCAGCGCACCAGCATTGAATCCGCGACGGTCGCAGGCGATTTTCGCCAACTCCTCAAGTCCATCATCCACATCGAGCCAGAACTGGAACGGGTCGGCGCTGGCCTCAGCCCCCGCGTGTGGATTGAGGAACTGTCGATTACCGGTGAATAGGGTTTCGGGAGTCTCTACTCGCTATCCCTATAACCCCCGATGCCGAATCTCTCCTCACATTTAACCCTTGATTTCAGGGAATCTCGCTCATTTGCACCAGACCTGGATAAGATTGAGAGCAACTGTTGGGGGATGAGAAAACCGCGTAATGCGGAGTTATCGCGCAGTGTTCTGGTCTTTACGCCCCGATTTTGGGAACGTAGCCTGGTCTAGGCGGAGCGTGTAGAAGCATGAGGTCTGCACCAGCGCTTGGGCTGAGCGTTGATGCTGGATTTCAGGTTGCGTCTCAGGCTGAGTTTGAGGCGGTGTTGCAGGCAGTGTGAGTGAGGAGCGAAACGAGGAGCGAAACCATGAATGGTTGGGTTGCGCGGGGGCTTTCCCTGCTCTTGCCCTTGGGGAGCATAGCGGTCGTTGGTAATGATTTTCTTTTGGGGCAGCAAAGGGCGATCGCCCAGCCTGCACCAGCCATCGATTCGCCAGAGTTTCCAGAATCGTCCTCGATAGGGCGACCACCCGGGCCCTACGTACTTCAGCTTTCGGACGTGGCGACGGAATTCCCGCTATCCCTAGAGCAAGTGCGGTTTGAACCAGGGCCGCTGACGGACTCGGTGCAGGGGCAGCGGCGGGCAGCGCGGCCCTATCGCCCAGATCAGCCGCCCTACCTCAACGGGGAGCCGTCCCACTTGGTCTATCAATTTCAAGTGCCCAGCCCGGCAGCGGGAATTGCAGTCCCTCCGGGGACGCTCAAGATTTACTCCGTCAGCGGGCTGCGGGCAATGTACGTGGGCTATCGCCAAGAGCTACAGGCGATGAACCAGGTGATTAACGGGCTGCGAACCATTCTGACCCAGCGCCCGTTTTACATTAATCGTCCAATCGGTGTGCTGCCGCCTGTTTCGGGGGATGAAGTGCTGCGATCGCAGATGGAGTATCTCCGCTTTGGGGAGGGCAGTGGGCTGCGTTTCGTGGGGGTTTACAAGTACGACGTTAGCCCGATTCTCAGCAACGAGCTGGTCTATATCTTTCAGGGATTGACCACCGACGGGCGCTATTATGTCTCTTTGTCGCAGCCGCTGCTAACGTCCGTATTGCCTGCCACAGCACCGCTTACGGCGGATCAGTACGATGCCTTTGTGGCAGATTACGAAACCTACCTGCGGCGGGTGGCTCAGCAGCTCAACATGCAAGATAGCAGCGGCTTTTTCCCAAATCTGACGCTGCTAGATAATCTGGTGCGATCGCTCCGAATTCAGCCTCAGTAAAATCACGCTTGCGATCGCCCCATACACGTCTGCTGCATCAGCGTCCTGTTTTTGAATTCAGGCAAACTGGAGGCAGCTTCCGTACACTAGAAGTAGGTGAAAGTCAGCCCAAAAGGTTTGCAGGAAATGGCATCCAGCCCCCTCCCGCAAGCGTCTGGCTAAACACTCACGTTACAATAGAGAACACCCTGAGCGGCTATTCAAGGATTTATTTTTAACATGCAGCCAACCGATCCCGGTAAATTTACGGAAAAAGCGTGGGAAGCGATTGTGAAATCGCAGGACGTGGCCCGCAGCTACCGTCAACAAAATCTGGAAGTCGAGCATGTGGCGATCGCCCTGCTCGATCAGGAAGGTTTGGCCAATACCATTCTCGACAAGGCCGGTATGGAATCGGCCCGCCTGCGGCAGCAGCTAGACTCCTTCGCCGCCCGCCAGCCCAAGGTCAACACCAACGACCTCAGCCAGCTTTTCCTGGGGCGTGGCCTAGATACGTTTTTGGACAGGGCCGAAGATGCCCGCAAGGTGTTCCAGGATGACTACATCGCGGTCGAACACTTGGTTTTGGCGCTTTGCGAAGATGACCGCGTGGGTCGCCGCCTGTTCAAAGCCGCGGGCATTGAGGCCAAGCAGCTGGAAACCACCATCAAGAGCGTGCGCGGCAGCCAGCGCGTCACCAGCCAGTCGCCAGAGTCGCAATACAAGGCGCTGGAGAAGTATGGGCGCGACCTGACGGAGCTGGCCAAGTCAGGCAAGCTCGACCCGGTGATTGGGCGGGATGAGGAAATTCGCCGCGTGGTGCAAGTGCTGTCGCGACGTAGCAAAAATAACCCCGTGCTGATCGGTGAGCCGGGTGTGGGCAAAACGGCGATCGCCGAAGCCCTGGCCCAGCGCATTATCAACGGCGACGTGCCCGAATCGCTGAAGAACCGCCAGCTCATCAGCCTGGATATGGGTTCCCTGATTGCCGGAGCCAAGTATCGCGGCGAGTTTGAGGAGCGGCTGCGGGCCGTGCTGCGGGAAGTCACCAATTCTGAAGGCCAGGTGGTGCTGTTTATCGATGAACTGCATACCGTCGTGGGCGCGGGTTCCTCCTCTGGCACGACGGATGCCAGTAACCTGCTGAAGCCTATGCTGGCGCGGGGCGAACTGCGCTGCATCGGCGCGACGACGCTGGATGAATATCGCAAACACATTGAAAAAGATGCCGCCCTAGAACGCCGCTTTCAGCAGGTCTACATCGGTCAGCCAACCGTGGAAGATACGATCTCGATCCTGCGGGGGCTAAAGGAGCGCTACCAAGTGCATCACAACGTCACGATTACCGACTCGGCGCTGGTGGCGGCGGCGGTCTTGAGCGATCGCTACATTTCTGACCGCTTCCTGCCTGACAAGGCCATCGACCTGGTAGACGAAGCCGCCGCCAAGCTCAAGATGGAAATCACCTCAAAACCCGTCGAGCTAGAAACCATCGATCGCCGCGTCCGCCAGTTGGAGATGGAAAAGCTCTCCCTCGAAAGCGAAGGCGTGCGGCTGGGGATCAACAGCGCCGCCTTTCGCCCTTCCAAAGACAAACTAGAGCGGATTGCTGAGGAAATTACTCAACTCAAGCAAGAACAGCAGACCCTCACCGTTCAGTGGGAGTCGGAAAAGAAAATCCTGGAAACCATCAAAGCCCTGCGAGAAGAGGAAGAAAAGCTCCAGCGGCAAATTGAAAAAGCCGAGCGCGACTATGACCTCAACACCGCCGCCCAGTTGAAGTATGGTCGTCTAGAGGCAGTCCACCGAGAACTGGAGGAAAAGGAAGCCAGCCTGAATGAGGTTCACAGCGGCGCGGGCAAGGTGCTGCTGCGGCAGGAAGTGACGGATTCCGACATTGCCGAAATCGTCGCCAAGTGGACGGGTATCCCGGTCAACCGCCTGCTGGAAACCGAGCGTCAAAAGCTGCTGAATTTGGAATCTTTCCTGCATCAGCGGGTGATTGGACAGCATGAGGCTGTGGCCGCTGTGGCTGCCGCCATTCGTCGCGCCCGCGCTGGGATGAAAGATCCCGGTCGTCCTATCGGCTCCTTCATGTTCCTCGGCCCCACGGGGGTCGGCAAGACAGAGCTGGCCCGCGCCCTGGCCGAGTGCATGTTCGACTCGGAAGATGCGCTGGTGCGGCTGGACATGTCGGAATACATGGAGAAGCATTCTGTGTCGCGGTTGGTGGGTGCGCCGCCGGGCTATGTCGGCTATGAGGAAGGCGGGCAACTGACCGAGGCGATTCGTCGTCGCCCCTATTCCGTTGTGCTGCTGGACGAGGTGGAAAAGGCGCATCCCGACGTGTTCAACATTCTGCTGCAAGTGCTAGACGACGGGCGCATCACCGATTCCCAGGGGCGCACGGTCGATTTCCGCAATGCGATCGTGGTGATGACGAGCAACATCGGTAGCGAGCATATCCTCGACGTGTCCGGTGACGATTCCAAATACGAGGAGATGCGGAAGCGGGTGATGGATGCGCTACGCAGCCACTTCCGCCCGGAGTTCCTCAACCGGGTAGACGACATCATCCTGTTCCACGCCCTCAGCCTCAAGGAACTGCGGCAAATTGTCGGTATCCAGCTTCAGCGCATCCATCGCCTGCTGGCGGAGCAAAAGCTGCGGATGGAACTCACGCCAGACGCGCAAAACTACATCGCCGATGCGGGCTTTGACCCGGTGTATGGCGCACGGCCACTGAAGCGGGCGATCCAGCGCGAGATTGAGAATCCGCTGGCGACCAAGCTGCTAGAAAACGCTTTCTCAGAGGGCGACACGATCTTGGTAACGGTGGGCGAACATGGGCTGGATTTTGGCACCAAGACGGCGGCTCCTGCGCCATCGCCTGTTACGGTTTCGCAGCCTGTGGGAATCGATAGCTAGCGGGTTCCAGCCATGAAAATTGCGATCGCCCAACTGAATCCCACCATCGGCGACCTCACGGGCAATGCGCGGCAAATTCTTGATGCGGCGCAAGCGGCGATCGCTCAAGGGGCACGACTGCTGCTGACGACGGAACTTTCGCTCTGCGGCTATCCGCCCCGCGATCTGCTGATGCAGCCCAGCTTTTTAGCGACAATGGCGGAAACCCTGGCGCAGCTAGCGCGAGACCTGCCTGCGGATCTGGCGGTGCTGGTGGGGACGGTGTTGCCCAATCCCGATGCAGTGTATGACGGCGAAAAGCCCCTGTTTAATACGACCGCGCTGCTGCTGGACAGCAAGGTGCAGCGCTACTTTCACAAACGGCTATTGCCCACCTACGACGTATTCGACGAAGACCGCTACTTTGAACCCGGCGAAGAGAGCAGCGCCTTTGAGCTGGATGGCGTGTGGATTGGGGTCACCATTTGCGAAGACCTGTGGAATGACGAGAGCTTTTGGGGCAAGCGTCACTACGAGGTGAACCCGATCGCCGAACTTACGCGCCAGGGCGTGGATCTGGTGCTGAACCTGTCGGCATCACCCTACAGCGTCGGCAAGCAGCACCTGCGGGAAAATATGCTGCGCCACAGTGCCACTCGCTATGGCCAGCCAATTCTCTATGCCAATCAGGTCGGCGGCAACGATGACCTGCTGTTTGACGGGTGCAGCTTTGGGCTAAATCGGGCAGGGGAACTGGTTGTTCGAGCCAAAGCCTTTGAACATGACTTGGTGTTTGCCGAATTTGACCCAGCAGTAGACGAACTGATGCCCTTGCCGGATGCCGTTGCGCCCCTGCCCGACTGTGCCGAGGCGGAAATTTGGATGGCGCTGGTGATGGGGGTGCGCGACTATGTGCGGAAGTGTGGCTTTAGCAAAGCAGTGCTGGGCCTGAGCGGTGGCATCGACTCGGCCCTAGTGGCGGCGATCGCCAGCGCAGCCCTTGGCCCCGAAAACGTCCTCGGCGTGCTGATGCCCTCGCCCTACAGTTCTGACCACTCCATCACCGATGCGCTGGATCTGGCAAAAAACCTGGGTATCCAGACCCAGACCCTCCCCATCGCGCCGATGATGCAGGGCTACGATCAGGCCCTATCGGAACTATTCGCAGGCACCGAGTTTGGCATTGCTGAAGAAAACCTCCAGTCGCGCATTCGCGGTACGCTGCTGATGGCGATTTCTAACAAGTTCGGACATCTGCTGATTTCGACGGGCAACAAGTCGGAAATGGCGGTGGGCTACTGCACCCTCTACGGCGACATGAACGGCGGCCTGGGGGCGATCGCCGACGTGCCCAAAACCCGCGTGTACGCCATCTGTCAGTGGCTTAATCGAGAAACCCCGACTGCCCTCGACTCCTCGCTACTACTGCGCCCGACCGCACGCCCGGTGATTCCCCCCCACATCCTCAGCAAGCCCCCCAGCGCTGAGCTAAAGCCTGGCCAAGTAGATCAGGACTCGCTGCCGCCCTACGAGGTGCTAGACGATATTCTGGAGCGGTTTGTAGAGCGCCACGAAGCCCCGGAAGACATTGTGTCAGCGGGCCACGACGCGGTCATCGTGAACCAGGTGATTCGGCTGGTCACCCGCGCTGAGTTCAAGCGCAAGCAGGCCGCGCCAGGGCTAAAGATTACCGATCGTGCCTTTGGCACGGGTTGGCGAATGCCGATCGCCAGTCGATGGCTGCCAACGGTGCAATCGCCTAGTGTTCCCGCAGCAATTGGGCACTAGGCGTCGGGATGTCAACCGCTTTTGCTGGATCAGCTCGCTTCATGAACTGCTACCCAGTTGTCATCCGGTAGCTTATCAATCAGCTTGTGCAGGGGGTCAATGCCTGCCCGCAGGGGCTGTTGATCCACGGTGACAGTAATCTGACTTTCACCATCGGAGAAGGGGTGCTTCTTCAGGTAAATCAGCTTGCCCTCGGCGTTGTAAACCCCGACATCGATCTCCTCCTGGTTCATGGGGGCGGGGGTTTCGTTGCCCGCTTCGTCGGAGCGCACCTTGGCGGTGTTGATGGTGAGGGTGACGTCAAACTTGCCGTCGGGCCGGGGGGTGACGGTGGCGGCGGTGATGCGGTTGTCGTAGAGGGTGACGGTCTCAAACAGGTCAGTGATTAGGTACTGATATTTTGCGGGAGTCACGGCCCGGAGGGCGGCGACCAGATCCGTAGCAGAGGGGTAGGGCGGCACGTCCGCATACTGCTTCAGCAGGTTGGCTAGGGCACCGTTCACCACATCTTCACCCAGGTAGTCTTGCAGGGCAAACAGAGCCAAGGCACCTTTTAGGTAAACCAAGTGCTGGGCCTCTGCCTCCACCAGAGGTACATCGGATTGCGACCGATTCCGCAAGTAGCCATCCAGGTTGCGGCGCAGGGCAAACCCCAGTTTTTCCGGGCCATATTCTCGGCCATAGACTTGGTTGGCGGTGTATTCCGGCAGGGCTTCCAGCAGAAATTTGTTCCCTGGAGCGGCTGATGGTAGGAGCTGCTGCCCCCACCACTGGTGGGCGGTTTCGTGGGCGGCAATGCGGAAGGCTTCGTCTACGCTGGTGGGGTCCTTGTCGTCGAATTTAGTCAGATAGCCAAAGCGTTCGCCCCGGGTAATGGTGGCCGGATAGCTAACGGCTTCGCCCACGTAGGGCACTTCCACCAGGCGCAGGGTTTTGTGGGGGAAGGGGCCGAAGTTCTGAGTGGCGTAGTCCAGGGTGTTTTTCATACCCCGCACCATGCGTTCCAGGTTGCGATCGTGCCCTGGGTGGTAGTACAGCTCCATCTGTACGTCCTGCCACTGATCCTTGAGCACCTCGTACCGCCCCGACAGGATGGGCACCACCGGGAGAATGGGCTCTCGGCTCTGGTACTGGAAGTAGTGGCGGTTTCCCTCTACCCAATCTCGCACAAGTTCGCCGGAGGTAATGGCGATCTGGTCGGCGCTGGTGCTGAGAGTGGCCGAGAACTGGGCTAAGTCAGCATCCCCGGCGGGTATGAGGGGGGTGTATTGGGTCAGTCTGGCGGCTTCGACGATTGGATCGAGGGGGGGCAGGCCCGCCTGTTGCCGCTTTTGCGCATCCTTAAGCCGGGGCCGCTGGAAAAAGCCGACCATGGGCATAAAGTCAAGGCTTCTGAAATTCAAGCCATTCTCGAAATGGCTGCTGAAATCCTTAATGCCTTCTCCTGCCACTGCTGAGCCGGGCTTTTTGAGCAGGTCAAAGCTCACCTCGGCGGTAGCCCCCGGTGGCAGGGGAGCACCTAGGGGAAATTCGTAGGCTTGCACCACAGGATGCTCCGCTGTGGTGGTGGCAGCGTTCCCGTTGACCGTCAGTTGATTGACCTGAATGCCCCTGGGCAGGTTCAGCAGAATGGTGTCAATCGGCTTTTGGGTCTTGTTTTCTAGGGTATAGGTGCCCTTGACGGCAAAGCGGCCATCGGCCTCGGGGTACAGATCCCCCTGCCAATCCACGGCGGTGATCTTGGGCTGGGCCTCGATCAGGCGACCGTAGGCTTGTTCGTAGGCAATCACCTGAGCTTCCACCTGGGCGCGACTTAGAGCCGGGTTGAGCAGGTGGGTATTGTAGAAAATCCAGCCCCCCAGGAGAATCGCGGCCAGGGCGCTGAGGCCCATGACAGTCTGCATGGGGCGGGTGAAGCGCTGGCGGGCAATGCGCCAGCGTTGTTTGGGTTGGGTATCTACGCCCCGCACCCAAAACAGGGCTGAGATGCAGAGGAGCAGCAGGGCGATCGCCAACCAATAACCCTGGTACCAGCGGACTGGCTCCAACATCCCCCCATAGCCGCTAATCGAGCTGTAATGGGCATCGGGTTTATAGCCGTACTGGAGCAACCGCGCCGACCGAAACAGGTTACCTCCCTGGGCGAACACAATCACTAGGGCGGCAGACAGCAGATAGCCCAGAAACTTCTGGTTGACCAGCACCTGAATGGTCATTGCCAGAATGCTGATCAACAGCAAATCCACCAGCACGAGGGTAAACACCCCAACGGCGTAAACCCCCAGTTCGTAGTGGGTGTATTGCTGTAGGGTCTGGGCCAGTAGCCCGCCCACCGTTAGTAGAACCAGGACGAGCGCCAGAATCAGGGCTAGGGCCAGCAGTTTACCCAATACCAAGGCCCAACTGCGTACGGGCAGCGGATCGGTGAAGGGGTCTACCTTCACCTCCCGCTCCCGCCAGATCAGATCTCCGGCCAGGAAAATAATCAACAGCGGGGCCAGGAACTTCATCAGCAAGGATGCCATTTCCACGATGAAGGCCGTGGCGGGCAGGGCGGGCAAGTCGGAATTGTCCCGAATAGACGTGCCAACCAACACCATCAACACCAGCACGCTAATACTTAGAACCGCCAGCACCAGCGGATTCCAGATCAACCGCTTGAGTTCCATTTGGGCGATGCGCCAGACATGGCTCGCTTGGGCGTCGGGGCCGTAGTGGCGGTGGGCGGTGGGGAGTGCCGCCAGTTCAGACCGGGCAGGGGCCGCCTCTGCCGGGAGTTCCCGCGGTGGGGTGGTTTTCCAACCCAGGAACCGCCGTTCTACCCAGTCTAGGAATTGCTCCAGGCGGGGGTTGGGTCGGGCCGTGGCCATGCCTGCAAAGCTAAAGCGTCGCCAAATCCAGGCAAAAAAGGCTGCGCTCAGCCCCAGATAGATCAACCGCGACAGCCAGATGGCCGGGGCAAAGGGCACCGGTAAAGTATTTTGCTCAATCTTGGTCCAAAACCGGACAGCGTAGTCTACGGAACCAGACCCAAAGGGATTCGCCAGAACATTGAAGAACGGATCCAAGTTAAGCGCAGAAAAGATGAAGATAACTATGCTGGAGGCCAAATATAGCCCAACAATGCTCAGGTAGCTGGTTAGGGTGCGGCGGCTGAGTAATCCTAGGGCAAAGCTAAACAGACCAAAAATTAGGATATTGGGAATGACAAAAGAGAGGTACGGCTGGACATAGCTGAGGAAGTTGAAGGGGCCGATGCGTTGAGGGGCCATCCAGGGCAAGATTGACCCCAGCCAAAGTCCGAACCCCAATCCCAGGAAAACCATTAGGCTGATCAAAAAACTGGCGATCAGTCGCCCTGCGGCAAACTGCCACTCCTTCAGGGGCGAGGTAAACAGCAGCCCATCCATGTTGGCCGTGAAGTCCTTGGTGGCACGATCGGCAAAGATGCCAGCTACTACGATCGCTAGAGGAATCCCCGCTAGAAGGCTCACCGTATTCATAATGGCCAGGGGGGCATTGGCGTAGGGAATCATCTCCCCTGGTTTGGTGGCCGTACCTGCGGCTTGCCTGAGAAATGGAAAGAACAGAACATCGCTGCCGTTGACATGCATCACCAGCAGTCCCACGACCAAGAAAAAGCCAAAGGCCAGGGGTAAAAAGCGGGTGCGGAGGCTTTCCTGTAGCTCAAAGCGGACGATTTCCCCGACGGGTTGCCAAGGGGAGGGGGTGGTGGGATGGTGGGTAGTGGGGGGATGGGTGGTCATGGTCAGATAGTCGAGCTAGAGATCGAATGGGCGGATTTTAGCAACCGGCGTCACCTGTGACCTTGACTGAGGTTTCCTGACCATTGGAACCGACAAGGGTTAGGGTTCCTTCAACACTCCTGACTTCTTCTGGCTCTGCTGTGGCAGTCACCTCCGTATCAACTGTGACAGTCAGGTCGCCATCAAGACTTTTGAAAACTTGATGGTTGAACTGTCCGTAATATTCCTCCCCTTCCCCGACCGTGCGCTGAAACTTCACGATGCGGCTATCCACCTTCATACGCATCGTGCCCTCGGAGGCACCATTGGGAGGTTCGATACCGTTAAATAGGTAGACACCATCGGATCGAGGGTCACGTCCCGGAGACCAGAGAGACATCCCACAACCTCTGATATCGATTTCATCAAAGGTGAATGTGTCAATTTCAGGAGCGCTTTCCGCTGGTTTTGCCGGGGAATCCGTTGCGCTGGAGGTAGGCCCAGCAGGAACAGTGGTATTGGCATTACAGGCCGCAAGGCAGAATGCACAATAACTGATTAATATGAACTGTTTGATTGCAGACATATCTCTTCTGACGTGAAAACGTTCTAACGACTCTGGGAAATAACGACTCTCCTCGAATTAAGAGACTAGTTGAAAAGTCCTGTAAAAAGATGATTTTTTGACGACCTTTCGTAGTTCGACATTTGGAAATAGGACAGTCTTCGGTTCGATAATTTAGATCTGGCTGCCTGGATCTAACGTGCTTGCCATCTGAGGCAATTGCAACGCCGGAATCTCCTTCATTACACAGAAGTAGACATCCTCTAGGTCTGGTTCGACCACCTCAAACCCGGCACCGGGGTCCGACTCGCTATAAATCCGGGCAATGATGTCGCCCATGAAGAAGCGGGTGGAGAGAACCTGAAACTTTTCCTCGTAAGTGGGTAGGTCATCCCGCTTCAGGCGAATTCGCCAGACCTTACCCGCTAGTTGTTGCATCAGGTTTATGGGTTGCCCGGTGAGGCGGATTTGTCCGGCAATCAGCACCGCCATCTGGGGACAGAGTTCGCTCACATCCTCCACAATGTGGGTGGAGAGAATGATCGCTGCCCGTTCCGAAATTTCGCTGAGCAAATTCAGAAAGCGCACCCGCTCAGCCGGGTCGAGGCCTGCAGTGGGTTCATCCACAATTACTAGGCGGGGGTCGCCGACGAGGGACTGAGCAATGCCAAACCGCTGCCGCATACCGCCCGAGAAGCCACTGACAGCGCGATCGCGCGCTTCGTACAAATTCACCTGGTGCAGCAGGTGCTTCACCAATTCCTTCCGCTCCTTGCCGTTGGTGATGCCTTTCAATGCGGCAAAATGATCCAACAGCTTCTCAGCAGACACGCCAGGATACACGCCAAAGCTTTGGGGCAGATAGCCCAACAGCTGGCGCACCCGCACCTTTTCTTCTAGGACGTTGATATCGCCCCACTGAATTGTGCCCTCACTGGCCTCTTGGAGGGTGGCAATGGTACGCATCAGGCTGGATTTTCCGGCTCCATTGGGGCCTAGCAGGCCAAACATGCCCATTGGAATATCGAGATTGACTCCTTTCAGGGCTTTGTAACCGTTAGGATAGGTTTTTGTAAGGTTACGAATTTGGATTGATTCACGTTCTAGGCTCGGAAACATTTGTTGAAAAGCTGAACTCTCGATTTACTAGAAGCTGTATTTCAATTTAATTTAAGTGAGAGCAAAAATAAGTAACTACAGGAAAACTTAAAGCCGAAACACTTAGGATGGTTCCGCAAAGCACTTTATATACTTTTGCCTATAGCCTAATCACCGGGATTGTGGGTAGACGTGCCTATTGCTTTGCATCGGGAGTTTGAGATTGATATTGCAATATGAATAAGTTATTGGTTTCCTTTTTAGGAGTTGGGGCAGGACTTGCCATAGGAGCGATCGCCGCGTTGTCTCTATCGATGCGGCAAGTTTCCCGCGTGCCAGATTGGTACACGACCAAAGCGCCAACCGAAATATCAAGTTCTAGCCCAACTCTGCCCTCCTCGCAACTTCTTGAGAGTATTGCCACTTCCAGCACACCAGTTGAACTCAACAGCCAGCAGGTTAACCAACTGGTGGCGGAGGCGATCGCCCAATCTCCCGAAGGTCAGACGCTATTGCAAAACGGCTTTAGCACCACCATCGAGGATGGCCAGATCAAAGGCGGCGTGGTGGTGAACCTGTCGGAACTGCCCACCGACGGATTGACCGAGCAAGAGCGGGCGGCGCTGGATCGCGTGCTGGCTTTCGTTCCGGCGCTGGGGCGGCGCGGCGTGTATCTCGGCATCGAGGGCAACCCGACGGTGCGAAACGGCAAGCTGCAATTTGACGAAAACATGACCGTGAAGGTCGGCAATCTGAGCCTGCCCGCGTCGGCCGTGGCCAGCCAGCTTGGGCTATCACTGGCAGAGTTGGAAGCCCGCATCAATGCCGAACTCGAAGCGCGGCGGGTAGAACTGAGAGACGTGCGCGTGGAGGGCGATCGCCTAATCATCAACGGTCAATAACATTGGTTAGTAGCATTCAGGTCGATTGTTGCCAACTTTCAACTTGCAGTCCCGAAACGCGCCCAAATTCTCACAAGTTTGCAGTAATCATAACCAGGCTATGCTGAAGCGCTGTAGCCGCTATCAAGACATCGTAAGCCCCAATTGGCTGCCCTTGAGATTGAAGGAGCGCACGAATTTCAGCCACTTGTTCTGCTTTTAGGGTGCTAAAAGGGAGAATTCTTACAGAAGACAGAAAGCTGGCGATCGCCGTTCAACCTTTTGGGCGCGTTGAGGATTGAGGGCCAATCCGTAGCATAACTCCATGACCGTAATCGCCGAGACCGCAATATCAACAGGCGGGGTTTGCTTGAGGCTGACTTTAGTGCCAGGTTCACCCTTGATGAAGTCGCGGATGACGCAAGTATCCAGCAGATATTGCATCAGAATAGCTCCGGCTCAGGGGGTGGAAGGAGTTCGTCACGATAGGACTCAAACGGAGGGAAGTCAGGAATGCCTTCATAGGACAAGATAAATTCCGACCACTGAGACGTGGAAACAGAGGGTGGCTGAATTACCTGACGTAAGGCTTGTAGAATCAAAGTCTGCAATGGAACATTAGATTGCTCTGCTTGACGGAGCAGGTCTTGCTCAAGATCTGGCGGTAAATTGATCGTGATTTGCATAGTCCATTCTCCTAGTAGTTAACTTATTCACTTTTGGGTACGGAGTGCTGTTCAACTTTGGAAGAGAAAATGCGGTTGAGCCATTCCTTGAAACGCTTCTTTAGCTTCTTTAAATGCGCCTGCGATCGCTCGGTTAAGCCCCTCCACCCTAGAATAGCGCTGTAAAATCGAGGCATTCCTCCCCAGAGCGCCTTGCCATGTCGCAGTTTCCGATCTTCTATTCCGACGTGTTTTTGCAGCATGACACGGGTTCCTACCATCCCGAAAACGCCGGACGGTTGCGGGCAGTGGTGGCGGCGCTGCGGCAGGTGCCGTGGGCCGATCGGCTCGATTGGCGATCGCCCACGCCTGTGGATGCTCAGGGCGATCGCCTGATGGCGGCGCTCTACGCCGTGCATCCCCCGGATTATGTAGCGGCGGTGGAATATGTCGCCACCCACGGCGGCGGGCAGGTCGATCCGGATACGGTTGTGTCGCCGGATAGCTACGAGGCGGCGCTGCTAGCGGTGAGCGCCTGGCTGGATGCAGTAGACACGGTGCTGCAAACGGGGCGGCCAGCGTTTGCCCTGGTGCGCCCGCCGGGGCATCATGCACTGCCCAAGCGGGGTATGGGGTTTTGCCTGTTTTCCAATGTGGCGATCGCCGCTCAGTATGCGCTCCAGCAGCCGGGCATAGAGCGCGTCGGCATCTTGGACTGGGACGTGCATCATGGCAACGGCACTGAGGCGATTGTGGAATCTGACCCGCGCATTGCGTTTTGCTCGCTGCACGAATATCCGCAGTATCCGGGCACCGGCGCAGCGGGCGATCGCGGCCCGCATAACACCGTGCGAAATTTTCCCATGCAGGCCGGCAGCACCTTGGCAGACTATGAGCCGCTGTTTGCACGAGAAATTGTGCCCTTTTTCCAGGCGTTTCGCCCCGATCTGCTGCTGGTCAGCGCGGGCTACGATGCAACCCGTGCCGACCCACTGGCGCGAATCTGCCTGAACCCTTCCGATTACGGGATTTTCACGCGCTATTGTCTGCAAATCACGCCGCACCTTGCCTTTGGACTAGAGGGCGGCTATGACTACACCGCGCTGGCAGAGTCCGTCGTCGCCACGATTGAACCCTGCCTGGAGTCTGCAAGCGTTAGGGGTTAACCGAAAAACCATCATTTGGATACACACGCCGCCGGGGTCTTTTTCCTATGATGTAAGACGGCTTAATCAGCCTGACCCCTGATCCTGCATCCCGAACCCTTTATGCTGCTTGAACCTGCCCTATCCAATGCCTCAGAACAGCCGGGAGATTCCCTGGTGATTCAGTCCAACGCAACGACGCTGCACCGCACGGTGCGTCCCGTGGGGGTGTATATGATGCGGGGGCTGGCGCTGCATGAGGGCAGGCTGCTGACGCTGGACGCAGTGCGGGGGTATCTGGTGGCGATCGCCCCCGACAGCGACAGCACGACGATTCTCAACTCCAAACATACTGAGCAATTTCTGGATGGCAGCGGACTGGCGATCGCCGGAGACACGCTCTGGTTCACGCGGGAAAATAGGGTCTATCGCTGCCCCCTCACTGATCTGTCCGGCGATACGCTCACTCCAGACGAGTTTGCAACGCTGCCCTACCCGGCAGATGGCGTGGCGGTCTACGGCAGTGCAGTTTACATCACCTGCCAAAAAGCGGGTGCAATTTTGATCTACGACGCGGAAACTCAGCGCGAGATTACTCGCTTCGCCGCGCCCGGTGTGGGGATTGAAAATCTCACCTTTCGGGGGGAAGAACTGTGGCTGTGCGATCGCCTAGAGCGCACGGTCTACTCTATGGATCGGGCAACGGGCGAATTGCGATTCAGCCTGCTGACCCCCTTCGATAGCCCCAGCGGGCTGGCGTTTTATCCCGATCCCACAACGGGCGATGAGGTGCTGTACGTCGTCTATTCCTTTGAGGAAGCCTACATTCGAGACGACCCCAATAATCCGGAACTGCCCTACGAGCTAACCTTCCGCGATCGCACCTTTCTCCACCCGCTCTATTTCCGCTACGACCCGCAGCAGCACTACACGCTCTCCAACGGGTTTCTGGTGGAAATGATCTACGCCGAGGAGATTTCCCCGCTGGATGCGGTGCAGCTAAACGGTCTAGAGTGGCGGATTGCTCTGCCTGCGGAAACGGCCCGCCAAAAGCTGCGACAGGTGGAGCCGATTGGCATCCCGTTTACCGAAGAACTGCAAGACGGACAGCGGGTTGCGGTGTTCAAGTTTGACCAACTCCGGCCCCACGAAAGCCACATCTTTGGCTGGAAGGCGCTGCTGGAAGTACGCGGCATCAAGTATCAGTTCACCTATGACGACGTGGAGAAAATCCCGCCGCTGTCGTTGGAGTTTCAGTCGCGCTATCTGGTCGATGACGACGATCTGGCGATGGAAACGCCTGTCATCCGCGCCGCCGCCCGCGAGTCCATTGGCACAGAAACCAATCTGCTCCGCAAAATTCTGAAAATTCGCAACTACGTCTATGATCGCCTGTCCTACAGCATCAAGCCCCATATCGACACGCCCGATGTGGCGCTGGAGCGGGGCACAGGCTCCTGCGGCGAATATGTCGGCATTTTGCTGGCGCTGGCTCGGTTGAATGGCATCGCCTGCCGCACCGTTGGCCGCTACAAGTGTCCGCCCTATGCCGATCGCCAGCGGTATCCGCTAGAGCCAGAGTTTAACCACGTCTGGATCGAGTTCTACATTCCGGGCTTTGGCTGGCTGCCAATGGAGTCAAATGTGGACGATGTGGTGGATGGCGGCCCCTACCCCACCCGCTTTTTCATGGGCCTGCCCTGGTTCCATGCCGAAATGGCTAAGGGTATTTCGTTTGAAACCATCAAAACGCCAACCAGCGATGTGGATGTGTCAATTGGGGATCTAGCCATTAACCACGTCCGGTTCACCATTTTGGAGGAGCTACCGCCGCTTTAGGTGGCATCACTGCTTCCCAAAATACGTCTTAAATACCTCATGAGCCACAGGCAGCGCCGCCACGCCGCCATAGCCTCCGTTTTCAATGACGACGGCGATCGCAATCTGCGGATCGCTCACCGGGCCGTAGCCCACGTACATGGCGTTGGGCTTGCGGCCGGGGCCCACTTCCGAGGTGCCCGTTTTACCTGCCGTCAGGGGGATGGAGCCATCGGCCAGGCGGCGAGCTGTACCCTTTTGCACTGTGGCCAGCAGTCCTTCCTGAATGGCTTTGATGGTTTCAGGCTTGAGGCCCGCTGACACGGGCTGCACGTCGGGTCGGTTGGTCTGCGAGGCGAGGAGATGGGGCTGGACGCGCTTGCCGCCGTTGGCGATCGCCGCCGTCATCACCGCCAGTTCCAGCGGGGTCGCCTGCACCAGCCCTTGCCCGATTGACATGCTAATCGTGTCGCCCAGATACCAGGGTTCGTTGTATAGCGCTTCTTTCTCATCGGGCGTGGGCATCATGCCAATGCTGGCCCCCTCCAGCCCCAGGTGTGGCGTTTCGATGCCAATGCCTAGCGCCTTGCCCCAGCGGGCGATCGCCTCTGGCCCCACCGACATGCCCACCCGAAAGAAAAAGGTATTGCTGCTATAGGCCAGGGCATCGCGGAAGCCGATCGCCCCAAACCCGCGACGGCTACTTTCCCAAAACTGATGCCCGCCCACGCTGAGAAATGCCGACGTACCCACTCGCGCTTGGGGTGAAAACTTACCCGTCTCCATGCCGGCTGCCGCTGTCACAATCTTAAACGTGCTGCCCGGTGGATAACCCTGGAGCGCCCGGTTGAGAAACGGCTGGTCGCCCTTTTGAAGTTGCTGCCATTCCGCTTCGGTAACGCTGCGGGTAAACATATTGGGGTCAAACGTGGGCGAACTGGCCAGCGCCAATATCTCACCCGTTTTCACATTCAGCACGACTGCTGCACCGCGTCGCCCGCCCAACGCCTTTTCTGCCGTTCGTTGCAATGCCAGATCCAGCGTCAGTTGAACGGGTTCACCGCCGATTGGCGGCTGTTCGCCCAGCAAGCGAGATTCCTGACCGCGTGCGTCCACTTCTACCAGTCGCCCGCCCCACTTGCCCTCCAGTTGTTTGTTCGCTAGGCGCTCAATGCCCATCTTGCCGACGATCATGCCGCTGGGATAATCGGGATTGCGGGCCATGTCCTCTTCAGTTGCTTCGCCGATGTAGCCCAACACATGGGATGCCAGCGACCCGTTGGGATACCGGCGGCTTGACCCGGTGAGAATTTCCACCCCTGGCCAGCGGGGCAACTGTTCGGCCACGGCCACAAACATAGTTGGTGAAAGCTGGTTGCCAACGCGCACGGGCAGAAGAGAGGTATAGCCCGCCTTTTCCAGGCGACCCAGAATTTCCTTTGGGCTAACCCCAATGGTCGGCGACAGGTGAACGGCAATTTCCTGCCATTCTCTGGGCGAGTGCTGCCGGGGCCAGAGGTAGACGTAGCGGGAAATCTGGCTGGTGGCCAGGAGCTTGCCGTGGCGATCGCTCACGGTTCCCCGGTCGGCCACTAGGGGAATGCGGCGTACCCGATTTTGCTCTGCTAGTTCCCGATTGCGGGCCCCTTCAAAGATTTGCAGTTCAGACAGGCGATAGACAAACGCCCCCATCACGCCCGTAATCAGCAGCATCAGCACGACAGCGCGATAGACCAGCGGATTTTGCCCACTCGTAGGGTGAACGAGGGACGTGCGGGCAGGAGATTGGCGATAGAAGGTGTAGGTCTTGCCAGCCATAAAGCAGCTTGTCTACAGCGGGGTTCACGAAACAGGGCCGCATTCCCACCTTACCGAACTCTTTCCGCCTGAGGAAAGGGGGTAAGGATGAACTGTTCATCAGGTCATAGCGGGCTTAATCAATTTCTGAAATAACCGCTAAATCAGCAATCTTGAATCTTTCTCGTTTCTACAGGACTTTTACAGGGCCCTCCGTGCAATTTTAAAGAAATTGCCGCATTACTGGCAGATTGACCCATTCAGGCTATTTCTAAATCATTTCTGAATTATTTCTTGAAATGTTTGGATGAACAGTTGCATCGGCAACAACGGCCAGCGTTCCTGGGGCAATTCGTCGCTCTGTCCTTAAGAATTTTTCTATCCATGTCATAGTGTTGCTCTGGGTTGCGCGGCACTTGAGCGCGTAGGATGCAGTCTATGATGAGGACGGCACGCAGCGCAGGAGCGAGCAGGAAACCCATGCAGAAGCTTTCGGACGATCAGCTTGCGGCAATTAATCGGCTGGTGGTGGACTGTGGCAGGCGATCGCTCGATCTGGCAGCAGGATCGTTCAAGGTCTACGAAAAAGGGCTGGACGACTACGTGACCGACGTGGATCGGGCGCTGGATGCTCAGCTTGCAGGGGGGCTGACGGCGTTGTTTCCTGCCGATGGCGTAATTTCTGAGGAAAACGCCGCCTCGCGTCGGCAATTCTCGCAGCACGCTGGCCGCCTGTGGCTGGTCGATCCGCTGGATGGCACAGAAGACTTTATCCACGGCAAGCCGCATTATTCCGTCATGGTGGGAGCGCTGGAGCAGGGGCGGCCGACAGCGGGCTGGGTCTATGCGCCTGTGTTTGATCAACTGTATTTTGGGGGCGAGGAACTGGGGCTATTTGGGCAGGCGGGCGCAGGGGATGCGGTTCCACTCGTGCCGACCCAGCCAGACCTGACGGGCGATCGCTTCTCAGTTCTAATCGGCACTAAAGATGCCCGTCGATACGGTGAGTCCATTCTGCGCCATATCCCCCAGGCTCAGTTTGGCTTTATCGGCAGCTTTGGGCTAAAGGTGTTGGAGGTGATTCAGGGTCGCGCCGCACTTTATATTTACCTCAACCGCCGAGTCAAACTCTGGGATACGGTCGGGCCGCTGGCATTGGCCCGGGCAGCCGGGCTGGTGTGTTGCGATCTGGACGGCAAGCCCATCAGGTTTGATGCAGCCGCCCTCGACCCCGACACGCTGACCCACCAGCAGCCGATTCTAGTGGGCTGGCCGCCTTTCCTCGATTTGCTGCTGCCACTGCTGCGACAGGCGATCGCCGACGTGGACTGAGTGCCATAACAGCGCCATAACAACGCCATGATACGCTAGACTTAACCATCTGGCTCTACTAATGACGTTCACCTGCACTTTCGCAAGGCTTCCAGACTCCGCAGGCGGTTGCTAAATTTGCTGATCGCCTGGGTATTCTAACCTTGGCAAGTGGCTCCCCGCGCTTGACTACTATGCGTCTCGCCAGACTGTTTCTCTTCGCGCCAATGACTTTCGCGCAAAACAGCCCCTGGAGGGACCTTCGACTTCTTATCCAGGGCGTTCTTCATGCAAACCACCGCCTTTAGTGAATTGTTCCCTCTCTTCAGTTCCGCCAGTCCAGAAACCCTGGAGTGGCTGTTGTCGATCGCGGTTGAGCATGAGTATCCTGCTGGCCGTGCTGTGCTGATGGAAGATGCCTGGGGAAATGCAGTCTATTTTGTCGAGTCGGGTTGGGTAAAAGTGCGCCGTCACTCTGGCGAAGAAGTGGTCACGCTGGCGATTTTAGGGCGCGGCGATTTCTTTGGGGAGATGGCGATTTTGGACGAGTCTCCCCGCTCGACGGATGTGGTGGCGCTGTCGCCTGTAAAGCTACTCAGCATTTCCGCCCAGCGTTTTATCCAGACGCTGTTCAAAGATTCGCAACTGCACCACAAGATGCTGCAACTGATGGTGCGGCGGTTGCGGCAGACCAATTTTCGCTTCCAGATCCAGCACCGTGCTCCGGCGATCAAGCTAGCCAATACGCTGGTGCTGCTGGGTGAAAACTACGGGAAATCAACGCCCCACGGCACGGAGATTTTCAACGTGCCGATCAAAGACTTAGCAGATGTTACAGACATCAATCCAGACGATGCAGCCAAGATCATGGAAAAACTGGACAGCAAAGGCTGGATCAAGATTGACGCGGCTAGGCAGACCATGCGCCTGCTGAATATGCGCCAACTGGCTCACTTGGCTGGCAAGATTTAGTGGCGTAGCGATGCTCCGGAGTTAAGCCTCAAGCTCGTCTGCCTTGCGCCGCAGCAATTTCAGACTGCAACTTCAGGCTATTTCTGGGCTGGGGATTGGGGGCTAGGTCTGCTCTTCGGAGTCACGTAGTACTGCTTGGCCACATAGTCAAAGAATTCATAGTATTGCGAGAACTGGTCGCTGGGCGATCGCCCCTGCCAAAAATACACTACGCCCTCTTCCGTTAGCGTCAGCGTCATCAGGCTGACGGTGCTGCCGATTTCTACGCGCAACTGTCCGCGCAATCCCTGGCGCGTCGTAAAGTTGGGCGCAGCTAGCACGCTCCGCCGCACCTGCTCAGACGAATCCCCCGGCGTAGACGAGATATGGCTCGCCCAGCCGAGAATTTCCACATCCGGGCTGTAGGGGTTGCGAAATCGCCGCCCATCCTGGCTGTCTGGCAGGGGCGCAGGTATCCAGTTGTCGGGATAGGGAAACTCAAACCCGTAGTTGGGATTCTGATAGACCTTCCAGGTTCGCCGTTCGCTAACCGCTGGTTGGGAACAACTGCTGACCAGTCCGACGCTCAAACTGAGCAACAGGCTGGCTGCCATTCGACGCGAAGACGACCCAACCCTGGTTGCAGAAGGCTGAGGGCGATCGCCCCATCCCCAGTTGATGAATCGAGATGTAACGCCATTTGTAAACCTGTGTAACAATACTGCCGTCATAGCGGTCTTCCGTCTTGACAGCACTTGAACCAAGCCTCTATTCTTAAACGACATACCCGGGTATCAATCGCGAAATCAATATGCAAGACAAGAGTAAACTCACCCTGTATGTTCCACGAGAGCTTCACCGCAAGCTGAAAATCAAAGCGGCGGTAGATGACGAAGCGATGTCAAGCATTGTGGAACGTGCGATTGTCTTCTACTTGACTCATCCGCACGTCGTAGATGAAGTAGAAGCGTCTCTCGGATCTGTCTCTCATGGGCAGACTCATCGAGTATACAACTGTCCTGGGTGTGAGAGTTCCTATGTGATCCGCGAGGGTGAGCTAGTTTCTTTGGCGAGTCACGCTGGAGTCGTGCAGGATGATGGCGAGTTGGTCGATCGCGTTTCTATGGCTCCGTCTCCTGAGCCTGTTGCAGAGGGGTTTGATCGACCGGGTGAAGAGAGTTTGGTTCCTTGCTAGCTTGCTTGCTTGCTAGTTGGGTTGTATTGTCTGACGGGTTCGTAGTCAGTTGAGAATGGGCTTCGAGAGCAGTTTCTGGAAGCTTATGGGTTCGCATCCACTGGAGTCGGGCATCTATCGGGTTATCAGGTTACGTAAGGGTTGTTGAACTGTGGTTCGGCGATCGCATCACGATCGGTTTGCGGGTGTCCTCCACTGTCCATAGCAGGTTGACGACATGAGAGAAGAGCTAAACGTTTTAGTTCAAGCACAGTATCCTCTAATCTATCTCATGACCTCTGAGGAAGAGCGGGCAGAGCAGACCATCGCGGCGATCGCCCAGATGAAGCCCATGCGACGAGTCTTTATCTGGACAGTTACCCACGGCATTGTGGAGTTTGGCCAGCCGCGCAACATCACCCAGCACAATACCGTTTCTCCCGAAGCCGCAATCGAGTGGGTCATTCGTCAGCGAGAGCCAGGGATCTTTGTGTTCAAGGATCTGCACCCCTTCATTGACTCGCCTGCGGTAACCCGGTGGCTGAGAGATGCGATCGCCAGCTTCAAGGATACTCAGAAAACCATTCTGCTGATGTCCCCTGTTCAAAACATTCCGATTGAACTGGAGAAGGAGGTCGCTGTTTTGGACTTCCCGCTCCCCGACATGGCAGAGCTAAACCAAGTCTTGACGCACCAGTTGGATCAGTCCCGCCCTGCTCGACGCATCACCACTGAAACCCGCGAGAAGCTGCTGAAGGCCGCTCTGGGACTTACACGCGATGAAGCGGAGAAAGTCTATCGTAAGGCCCAAGTCGCCGCTGGCAAGCTGACCGAGTCTGAGGTGGAAGTCGTCCTCTCAGAGAAGAAGCAGCTCATCCGTCGCAACGGCATTCTGGAATATCTCGAAGAAGACAGCACCATCGACTCGGTGGGCGGTCTAGAAGAACTCAAGTCTTGGTTGCGCCAGCGCTCTAACGCCTTTACAGAGCGGGCGCGGGAGTATGGACTGCCCCAGCCCAAGGGGATGCTGATTTTGGGCGTACCTGGTTGCGGTAAGTCGCTGATTGCCAAGACCACTTCTCGCTTGTGGGGACTGCCGCTGCTGCGTCTGGACATGGGCCGCGTTTATGACGGGTCTATGGTGGGGCGATCGGAGGCCAACCTGCGGAGTGCGCTTAAGACTGCTGAATCCATCTCCCCTGCGATCTTGTTTATCGATGAGTTAGATAAGTCCTTCGCGGGCAGCGCGGGTTCTGCTGACTCCGACGGCGGCACCTCTAGCCGTATTTTTGGAACCTTCTTGACCTGGATGCAGGAAAAGACCTCGCCAGTGTTTGTGATGGCAACGGCCAACCGAGTCGATCGGCTGCCGGGTGAGTTCCTTCGCAAGGGTCGCTTTGACGAAATCTTTTTCGTCGATTTGCCCACGGCTGAAGAGCGCAAAGATATCTTCCGCATCCACCTCTCCAAGCGGCGAAACGACATCTCCCGGTTTGACCTGGAGCAGTTGGCCAAGATTTCTGAAACCGAAGCAAGCGTCTCGATTACCGACCCCAACACGGGCGCGAGCCGTTCGGTCAACGTTGTGTGTGGATTCTCTGGTGCAGAGATTGAGCAGGCGGTCGTGGCTGCGATGTACGAAGCCTTTGCTCAAGATCGAGAGTTCACTCAACTGGACATTATTGCTGCCGTCAAATCGACGCTTCCGCTGTCGAAGACGATGGCTGAGCAGGTGGTCGCCCTACGGGAATGGGCGAGGCAGCGCGCGCGACCTGCCGCCACTTCCATCGCTGAAGAG
This sequence comes from Thermoleptolyngbya sp. C42_A2020_037, assembly GCF_015272455.1. NCBI lineage: Bacteria > Bacillati > Cyanobacteriota > Cyanophyceae > Oculatellales > Oculatellaceae > Thermoleptolyngbya > Thermoleptolyngbya sp. C42_A2020_037. The sequence goes on along the minus strand of NZ_JACYLP010000035.1, from coordinate 118,247 downwards.
CGAAGCCGCGAAGAGGAGTATAAGCGGCTGGAGTGGAGCTAAACGGGCTTTCTCTCCTGCTCCCAACAGGAGGAAAGGCTAGCACATCGCTAGCAGTCTAATCGCTATAGCCGCTTCTGTTTGCCCTCCAAAGGCTGAGCCGGGCGGTACCTACCTACCAAAAAACGTTGTCTCTCTCAGTTTTCCCTACAGGAGGAAATCCGAAATGTCTCACTTTAGCACTCTGCGTACCAAAATCACCGATGCCGAAATCCTGAAGGCTTCTCTGCGGGATCTGGGCATCACGGTCAAGACCGAAGCTGATGTGCGCGGCTACAACGGTCAGCGCGTCCGCTCTGACATCGTTGCCGTTCTGGAAGGCGAGTATGATCTGGGCTGGTCTCGCAATGCCGATGGTTCCTTCGACCTGATCGCTGACCTCTGGGGCGTTGCCAAGAAGCACAACCAGACCGAGCTGATCAACTCCATCAACCAGAAGTATGCCGTCAACAAGACGCTGGCAGAAGTGAAGCGCCCCGGTCTGCAAAACGCCAACGTGAAGCTGGTGGTGCAAAAGTAGTTTCTTCGAGCGTTCCCAATTGACGGGTTAACCTGGAACGGGTTAGCCCGTTTTTTTGTCTTTGCGCTTTTTTGTTCACGCTGGGCGTATAGGGATTGCCCACGGGGGTCTATGCACAGTGGTCTATGCACAGTGGTCTATGCACAGTGGTCTATGCTTCGTATAGCTCTAGCATCAGTCCGTCTGGGTCTTGAAAAGAGGTGAACGGTCTATGCTTCGTATAGCTCTAGCGGCAGTCCGTCTGGGTCCTGAAAGAAGGTGAACCGCTTTTGGGTTAGCTCATCCACTCGGATTGGCTCGACGGAAATGCCTTGAGACCCCAGGTAGACAACGGAACGGTCGAGATCGGGGGTCGCAAAGGCCAGATGGCGCAGTCCGCAGGCCTCCGGGCGCGAGGGGCGAGGCGGCGGTGCCGGAAAGGAAAATAGCTCAATGCGATAGGCAGAAATTCCAGACTTAGCGGGGAGCGCCAAATCCAGCTTGTAGGACTGCCTTGCCGCACGGTAGGTTTCTTGCAAAATCTGGAAGCCCAGAATCTCGGTGTAGAAGCGTTTCGAGCGCTCGTAATCGGAGCAGATCAGGGCGATGTGGTGAAAGCCGGAAAGTTGCATCGGGAGTTATACGTTATACAGGGAGTTGGCTGTGTTAAGGAGCTATATCCAAATTTTCAGGGATGCTGTAGTGTATTTTGAAGCATGAATCTTGAGAGCAAAGTTTTGAACCGAATTTTGAGTGTTTTTGAGTCTTGCTGACGTTTTTTTTGCTCAAGTTGTTTAGCTCAAGTGTTTAGCTCACGTTGTTTAGCTCACGTTGTTTAGCTCAAGCTGATTTCAGGATAGCTATGACAGAACGTATTCCCCGCTCCGTACATTACACCACGCTGAATCTGTTGAAGGTTTTGGCGGCAAAGGGTGATCCGGATGCGATCGCCGCTCTCCAGCGTTCCGACGAAGCCGACATTGAAATTGTAGATGACGACAGTGAAGGGGAAATCCTGATCCAGGTGCAGGACGAAAGTTCGACATACCTGATTACTGAGCATGGGGTCAGCAGGCTAGATAGCACAGGCGACCTGCTGGAGACCTGGGGGATTAAGCCGGAGGATTTGAACCATCTTCAGGATGAAGATCCGAATATGTCGGATGAAGCGTAGCACCTGCTTAGGTTTAGAGCGATCGCTTAGAGGATGAACTCACCGCTGGAACCAGGCAGCAAGGGCGATCGCCAGCGCGTCGGCCGCGTCGTCTGGCTTGGGGATGGCTGCCAGCGATAGCTCACGAGCCACCGCTTCCTGAACCGCGAGCTTGTCAGCATTGCCATAGCCCGTGAGCGCTTGTTTGACTTGGGCGGGCGTGAATTCCACCACAGGCAGCTTGTGCTGTGCCAACACCAGCGCAATTACGCCCCGCGCCTGGGCAACGGCGATCGTATTGCCCATGCGATAGAAAAACAACTTTTCCAGGGCGATCAGGTCGGGTTTGACCGTATTCAGTAGGTCGTGCAGGTCGTCGAAGATGGTGCAGAGGCGATCGCCCATATCGGTTCCCGCTGGGGTACGAATCACACCAAAATCCAGCACCTCCACTCGATCGGCAGATCGGAGGCCGAAACCCGACTCGCAGCGCAGCGCCCCAAAGCCGAGAGTCGCCAGGCCAGGGTCTAGCCCAAGGATGTGGGTCATGCGGGATGTGGGGAGCGTGTCGATTTTTGATTTTAGATTTGCGATTTTGGATTGTCAGTCCAACGTTCTCGATTCTCTGTAAGTTGCGCTAGCGGGCAACGGCCGCGCCGTTCTGGAGGGCTTCTTCCGATAGCCCAAAGACCTGGCTAAAGACTTTATCAACTTTGTAACCTGAATCAATCGACTCCAGTGGATCTTTTCGCAGGCGGTGGCGCAGACAGAGGCCGATGACGCGGCGAATGTCTTGTTCGGTGACTTCGGTGCGACCTTCCAAAGCGGCGATCGCCTTCGAGGCGCGGTTGGTCACGATGTCGCCCCGCAACCCGTCTACATCTAGCTCAGCGCACACCTGAGAGATTTTTACCTTCAGCTCTCGGTCAATGGTCACCGACGACAGCCGCGCCTGGGCATCGACGATTTGCTTTTGCAGCGCGTCTTGCTGGGCTTGATGCTTTGCCAAAAACGCCTTCGGATTTTGGTCAAACTCGGAGCGCTGCTCAACAATATCCACCCGCAGCGAGGGATCTTTAACCGTGCGGATTTCTGCGTGCATTCCAAAGCGGTCGAGCAGTTGGGGCCGCAACTCGCCCTCTTCTGGGTTGCCCGACCCCACCAGCACAAACCGCGCCGGATGACGAATCGAAATGCCCTCGCGCTCTACCGTGTTCCAACCGGAAGCTGCCGAGTCCAGCAGCACGTCCACCAGGTGGTCGTCCAGCAGGTTTACCTCGTCTACGTATAAAATGCCGCGATTCGCCTTGGCCAACAGCCCCGGCTCAAAGGCTTTCACGCCTTCCGACAGTGCCTTTTCGATGTCGATGGTGCCGCAAACGCGATCCTCCGTTGCCCCCAGCGGCAAATCGACCATAATCACTTTGCGATAGGATACGGGCAAGGTTTCACCCGCGCTGAGCCGCCGCCGCACGTCGTCGCTCATCAGGTCGGGGTCGGTGGGGGAACTGCCAAAGGGGTCATCGGCAACGACCTCAATTTCGGGCAGCAGGTCGGCCAGGGCCCGAATGGTGGTGGTTTTGCCCGTGCCGCGATCGCCCATGATCATCACGCCGCCAATTTTGGGGTCGATCACGTTTAGCAGCAGGGCCAGCTTCATTTCTTCTTGCCCCACGATCGCCGTGAAGGGAAACACTGCCCGTTGGGGCATGGCTTGTGTTGCAGAAGTCATTTCAGAAAAACTCACAGAACCCCCTAACGGGTATTAACAGCAGTATTCTCCATTCTCTCACAGGCGGGGAAGGTAGACCCCAGAAGCGCTGCACGTTTTGCTGGAGGGCTGAGCAAGGTGGAACGAACCGATTGACTATCGGGTCGGTGGCTCTTCGGCGGAGGAGATCTGCCGCTTGCGGCGGCGAGAGCGGCGGAGTTCGCGCAGGGTTACGATGGCAATCGTTAGCACCGTGAGCGGTAGCACGAACATGAACATGACCTGGCTAAATAGGGGCAAGATATCGTGCTGGGTTGAGTCGAGAATCAGGTACAGCGTGTAGGCGATGTAGTAGCCGATGAACACAAATCCTTCCCAGCGGGTGATCAGGTTGCCCGTGAAAAAGATGGGTAGACAGGCGATCGCCACGGCCAGCATAACCAGCCCATCAAAGCGCAGTACCGCATCAGACACGGCCAGACCCGCTGGGGAAACGGCGGCCGAAAGCCCCAGCACGGCAAGAATATTGAAAATATTGCTGCCGACTACGTTGCCCACAGCAATGTCGCGTTCGCCCTTGAAGCTGGCGACGACGGAGGTGGCCAGTTCGGGCAAAGACGTTCCCGCAGCCACAATCGTCAGGCCAATGACCAACTCGCTGACCCCAATCGAGCGGGCAATAATAACCGAGCTATCCACCAGCCAGCGAGAACCCAAGACTAGCAGCACCAGCCCACCCACAATGTAGACCAGGTTAATCAACCAGACTAGGGCGATGGGGCGATCGCCTCTGTCTCTCACGGCATACTGCTCGTATTCCTGCTGCACATCCAGGCTCTGCTCTTTGCGGCTCTGGTAGATCAGAAACAGCGTGTAGGCGATCGCCCCAGCAAACAGCACCATGCCATCCGAGCGCCCAATTCGCCCATCTAGCCCAAACAGCAGCATCAGAAACGACACGCCAATCATGATCGGCACATCCAGCCGAATCAACTGCTGAGCGACCACCAGCGGAGCCACTACTGCCGACAGACCCAAGATCAGCAGCACGTTGAAAATATTGCTGCCGACCACGTTGCCCACTGCAATATCAGCCTGTCCTGCGTAGCTCGATAGGATACTGACCGCCATCTCTGGGGCGCTAGTCCCGTAGGCAACAATGGTTAGCCCGATAATGAGTGGCGAAATTCCGGCGATCGCCGCCAGCTTGGATGCGCCGCGAACCAGGATCTCCGCTCCAATCACCAGCAGGACGAGGCCTGCTACCAGCATTGCAATGACCATTCGTTTTCGTTAAGCCGGGAAAATTTTCAGAAACCTTTATTTTATCTCGGTATCACTTTGTCCGTCACACGGGCAATCTGAAAGAAGACGGACTCAGGCAAGCAATACAACCCCGAAAAACTCAGGCATTGACCCTGCATTGCGGGGCAGCTTTCGCCTGACCGAGCTTCGACATTCACCTTTCTCAACCCTACTAAACCTATCATGACGATTCCTCCTCAGCAGTTTCATCCGACTCGGCTCCCAGGAGTAGCCCTGATTTCACGAGCGAGGGCGATCGCCCTGGTTGCAGCTATTGGCGTATTTGGGACAATCGGCGCAACGGTCGGGGTCCGTCCGGCGATCGCCTGTGAGTATGGTGCTTGGGTGGAACCCTCTAGAGAAACCCGGCGCTACGAAAACACGCAGCTTGGGGTGGCATTTCAGATTCCTGCCAATTATCGCGCGATGGGACGGCAGGGCGGTCAGGCCAGCATTATGAATCCCACAAACTACGACTATATCCAGTGCATTACGCGATCAGGCTATGGAGAAGGCGGCTGGTTCTCCAGTCTGGATCTGAGCGTTGATCCAGTTCCGACGGGCAGTCGGGGGCTAGAGCAAGCCATTCGAGCAAATTACACCTGGCTAGAGTCGCGGATTCGCCTGGTGAATGAGGGCGGCAAGGAATTTGCGGTCTATACCTATACCGATCATCATGACGACATTGAAGTCGTGAACGTCGCGTTTTTTACACCCGATCGGCGGCGCATTGTCACGCTGAGCGGGCCGCAGGATGATCCGGTGTTTCAGCAGGCGATCGCCACTTTGGAACTGCGATAGCTAACTGCATTTCGAGCATGACTCGCTCAGTCCGCCCGGGGCACGTTCTCTGGGCGGGCATCGTAGCGCTCGCGGGCGGCGGCGATTTCGGGGTGATGCGTTTCGGCCCAGGCGATGAGCTGCTGCACAGGGACTAAGAGCGATCGCCCCAGTTCGCTCAGTTCATATTCCACCCGCGGCGGCACAGAGGGGTATACCCTGCGTGTAATATAGCCGTCGCGCTCCAAATGTCGCAGGGTTTGGGTCAGCATCCGCTGAGACACATCGCCGATCGCCCGCTTGATGTCCATAAACCGCAGCTTGCCATCTGCCAGCGCACACAGAATCAGCAGGCTCCACTTGTCGCCGATGCGATCCAGCACATCGCGCACCGGGCAAGACTCTGCCTCTTGGGGCGTGGTCGCAGTTACCCGCAGCATACTGACTTACCTCAAAGTGCTGTCTTGTTTTAGTCGGTATATCTGTTATACGCTAAAACTGAACTTGGTTACGAAATGAGATTAAGTATCGCCTAGTAATTAAATCTGGTTGGCAGTCGGTTGGCAGTTTGTCTCATTCAACCTGATTCATCCAACCGGATTCAACAGCTACGCCATTTCTCAAAACCACTGATCTCAAAACCTCTCAAAACCACTGAACAGACATTTCAAAGGACGCAGTTATGCCGACAGTTGCAGTTGTCTATTTTTCGGGTACGGGCCATACGAAGCTCATGGCAGAAGCAGTGGCGGCAGGGGCAAGTCAAGTTCCTGGCACCGAGGTCAAGCTGCTGCAAATTACGGGTGAGCAGATTGTCAACGGCCGCTGGCAAGATCCAGGCATTTTGGAGGAATTGAATCGCGCTGACGGTATTGTCTTTGGGTCGCCGACCTACATGGGCGGCGTGGCGGCCCAGTTCAAGGCATTCGTGGATGCGGCCAGCGCCGTGTGGGCGCAGCAGGGCTGGAAGGACAAAATCGCAGGCGGCTTTACCCACTCTGGCTCTCCCAGCGGCGACAAGCAGGGCACACTGCTCTACCTCGCCATCAATGCCTCCCAGCACAGCATGGTTTGGGTTGGCAATTCGGAAATGGGCTACAACAACGAGGGCGTGAATCGGCTGGGGTCGTTCCTGGGCGTGATGGGCTTTACAGTGCCCGACTTTTCAGGGCAGACCCCGGCGACCCTCGATGAGGGCGATCGCCTCACGTCCGAGCGCTACGGCCGCCGCATCGCCGAGGCGGTCCAGCGCTGGAAGCGTTAGCATGGGCGCATGACCGCGCCGTTTTCTGAGAACGCTGCTTCGCGGGCAGGCTATACCCTGCCCGTGTTTGCCTGTGCGGGGGCGATCGCCGCCTTGCGCCACCTGCACGACGACCCGCCTTCGCCCCACAGCGTCACCCTCGACCTGATCAACCCCGCCCAGGTCGTTGAAATTCCCATCGAGCAAGTGGCCCGCCTCGGCCCCACCACCGCCCTCGCCATCACCCGCAGCGACCCCGGCGACAATCTCGACCTGACCCGCAACACGCCCATCTGGAGCATCGTTGAAATCAGGCAGCGGGGATCAGGAGTCGGCAAGCAAGACTTTCCCCTCCCCGCCATCACCCTAGAGGGCGGCGAAGGACTCGGCCGCCAGGTCAACGCCGAGAATCAGCCCGCCATCTACGCCTATGCCCGCACCCTGCTGCTATCCAACCTGGAGCCGCTGCTGCATCCAGGGGAGGCAATTGGCGTGACCATTGTGCTGCCGGAGGGGCGATCGCTCGCCACGCGCACCTCCAATGCCGCCTTTGGAGTAGTCGAGGGGCTATCGCTGCTGGGCACGTCGGGCATTTCCCAGCCCCTCAGCGCACCGGGGCAACTGGAAAACTTTCGAGCGGCGCTGCGGCAAAAGTCGGCGACGCATTCGGCGCTGGTATTTTGCCTGGGGGAAAACGGGCTGGATTTGGCAAGTAATCTGGGGATCGATCCTGGCTGCGTGGTAAAAACGGCAAACTGGCTGGGGCCGCTGCTGGTGGAGGCGGGAATGCAGGGGGTAGAATCCATTCTGCTGTTTGGCTATCACGGCAAGCTGATGAAGCTGGCAGGCGGCATTTTCCATACGCACCACCACGTCGCCGATGGGCGACAGGAAATTTTTGCGGCGCACTGTGCGATCGCCGGCCTGCCGACCTCAGACGTGCAGCGGATCTTTGCCTGCGACACGGCGGAGGCAGCGCTGAAGTATTTGCAGGCGCTCGACGCAAACACCGGAAGCAACTGGGTGGGGCAGGTGTATGGGGCGATCGCCCAAACCATCGACCAGCGCTCGGCAGAGTACATTCGCGCCCACAGCGATCGCTCGGTGCAGGTGGGGTCGGTTTTGTTTGGGCGCGATCGCCAAATCATTGCGAAAAGCGAACTAGGGTCTGCAATTTTGTCGCAGGTTTTGTTAAGCTAGCTGAAATATTAAAGTCAACTTTTGTTTATCCCGATACATTCTCTCGTCGGCGGGGTCGCGCTGTATTCACTGCTGAGCGGCCAGGGTTCTGGATGGATGCAGGATAGAAACAGCGGCTGGTCGCAGGCTAGGGCAACCCCAATTCGACCTTCAGAATCTATTTATCTAAATTTTTACTGGTCTGTGCGACGATGCTGGGAATTCCCAACGCATTTCGCAGCGTTTACGGCTCATCTGGCAAGCGGCTAATCTAGCCTAAAGAGCAAGCGCGATCGCAGCTTAGCAATCGCTGTGCTAGGTCAATGTGCCAGCTGAATGTGCTAGCTAACTAGGCTAAACAGATCGAGGCTTGTATAACTTTGACTGGTGTAACCCTACGACTGGTGTAACCCTACTGCCAGCTTTATTGCCAGCTTTGCCGCCGCTGGTCTTGTCTCTATAGCATTCTGATTCTGGCGAAGAAGAGTATTTGTCCGTTGTGCGCTGTTTCCCTGCGTTCGCCCTGCTGTTTTGTCTCGCTGTTTTGTCTCGCTGCTTTACCTTTTCGGTTTCTGCTTTCCATCCCCCTCATTTTTCCAGGATCTACCGTGACTCCCCAAGTTGATTCCCTCTCCCCCACTGCCGAACCGTCCGCCCATCTTACTCGCCAGATGATCGTCATTCTGGACTTTGGTTCTCAATATTCTGAGCTAATCGCCCGCCGCATTCGCGAAACCCAGGTTTATTCCGAGGTACTGAGCTATCGCACCACCCCAGAGCAAATCCGGCAACTCAGCCCCAGGGGCATCATCCTGTCGGGCGGGCCCAACTCGGTCTACGACGAGCGGGCCCCCCATTGTGATCCCGAAATTTGGAACCTGGGCATCCCCATCCTGGGGGTGTGCTACGGGATGCAGTTGATGGTGCAGCAGCTTGGCGGCGGCGTGGAACGGGCTGAACGCGGCGAATACGGCAAAGCAGCGCTGTTTATCGACGATCCCACTGACCTGCTGACCAATGTGGAAGACGGCACGACCATGTGGATGAGCCACGGCGACTCGGTGACGGCCATGCCGGAAGGGTTTGAACTGTTGGCCCATACCGAAAATACGCCCTGCGCGGCGATCGCCCACCACGAGCGCAAACTCTACGGCGTACAGTTTCACCCCGAAGTCGTACATTCCCTCGGCGGACAGGCCCTCATCCGCAATTTCGTCTACCACATTTGCGAGTGCCAGCCCACTTGGACAACGGCGGCATTTGTGGAAGAAACTATTCGGGAGATCCGCGCTAAGGTGGGCGACAAGCGGGTGCTGCTGGCACTGTCGGGCGGGGTCGATTCCTCGACGCTGGCGTTTTTGCTTCATCGGGCGATCGGCGACCAGCTCACCTGCATGTTCATCGACCAAGGCTTCATGCGGAAGTATGAGCCAGAGCGCCTAGTGAAGCTGTTTCAGGAGCAGTTCCACATTCCGGTGGAATACATCAACGCACGGGAGCGATTTCTAGAACGCATCAAGGGCGTGACCGATCCCGAAGAAAAACGAAAGCGGATCGGTCACGAGTTTATCCGCGTCTTTGAAGAAGAATCCAAGCGGCTGGGGCCGTTTGACTATTTGGCCCAGGGTACGCTCTATCCCGACGTAATCGAGTCGGCAGATACAAATGTTGATCCACAAACGGGCGAGCGCGTTGCAGTCAAAATCAAGAGCCACCACAATGTGGGCGGCTTGCCCAAGGATCTGCGATTCAAGCTGGTAGAGCCGCTGCGGAAGCTGTTCAAAGACGAAGTGCGGAAGGTGGGCCGCTCTATTGGGCTGCCCGAAGAAATCGTCAACCGTCACCCCTTTCCTGGCCCCGGTCTGGCGATCCGCATCCTGGGCGAAGTCACGGCTGAAAAGCTGGAAATTTTGCGGGATGCTGACCTGATCGTGCGCCAAGAGGTGAACCGCAGCGGCACCTATGGCATGTTCTGGCAGGCGTTTGCGGTGCTGCTGCCGATCCGTAGTGTGGGTGTCATGGGCGACCAGCGAACCTATGCCTACCCCATTGTGCTGCGGTTTGTTTCCAGTGAAGATGGCATGACGGCCGACTGGTCACGCGCCCCTTATGACCTGCTGGAAACCATTTCCAATCGCATCGTTAACGAGGTGCGGGGCGTGAATCGGGTCGTGTATGACATTACCTCTAAGCCGCCTGGAACCATCGAGTGGGAATAGGCAGGTCTTGGTGCGGCGTATGAAGAGTTGGGTGCAAACGCACGACTTGCTGGGGGGCTAGCCAGAGACGGCCAGGGTTGGGGGAGTGCCTCAGCATTCAATCGGTCAAAGCGATGAACTGGAAGGGCGATCGCCCTCAGACCGAGACTTTGGTCGGCCGTGCCTGCGAGCGGCTGTTTACTGAGTCATACAACCGTAGCCGCCTGGAAATCATCATATTGAACAGAGGTACTAGTTTTCCACACAAGCCTGTGGAAAACGTCGGTTAATCTGTGGAAAACTCCTCTTTTGTGTGGAAAAAGGGGGGCAGTTCTAGTATGTTTACTTATATTTCTGAGATGAAAAAATTGTCCGGTGGGGGCGATCGCCCCGTCTTTTTCCCCGCTTCTTCACCCGCGTCTGCAACCGAATCTCCCCCTGATCTCAACAGGTTGACCCACTAATCCTGACCGACACAACCAGAGAACAGCGGTAGAGTGGAAGCAGAGCATCTGCCATTAGCTTCTAGTTTTGTCGTCCGGTTTATTCTGTATTCTCTCGGTTTATCCCGTTTTCTTTGAGCTGGCTATGGATGCTGGAGCCTCCCCACAACCGAGTCCCTCTAATTCGGGCCAGCGGGCCATGGCGGTCGTGCTGGTCACAGACGCGGTGGGCTACAACTCGCGCATGGCCGACGACCAAGAGCATACCCTCAGCCTGATCCGGCGCGATTTGCAAAAAATGCGCCAGCTTTGCCAGCAATTTGAAGGAATCGTTCTGAAATCGCTGGACGATGGGCTGGTGATGTATTTCGTCAGCACCGATCGGGCCGTAAATTGCGCGATTGAAATCCAGCGGTCTACGGCGCAGCTTTTGCAAGAACTGCCCGAAGACGATGTGCTGAGCCATCGCATCGGCATTCACCTGGGCGAAGTTGTCGTGCAGGCAAATGACGTGACCGGGCAGGCAGTGACCGTGGCCACGCGGCTCCAGGAAGAAGCGGCTCCACGCGGCATCTGCATGTCGCAGGCAGTCTACGACTCGGTAAAGTCGAGGATTTCCCTGAGCGCGTCCTATGTCGGCTCGCTGAAGCTCAAGAACCTGCAAGAAGCGATTCAGGCCTATCAGATCACGCCCGCTGTTCCAGCCAACGTCACCCCCGGCGGCAGCCCCATCGAGGAATCGGAGCTAACCCTGGGCACGCTGATCAACAGCCGCTATCGAATTCAGCGGGTGCTGGGGCAGGGCGGCTTTGGGCGGACGTACCTGGCATCTGACGAACACTGCTTTGGCGATGCCTGCGTGCTGAAGGAGTTTGTGCCCGCCAGCCGCACAGAATACGTGGTGCAAAAGTCGCGGGAACTGTTTGAACGCGAGGCGCGGGTGCTGTATCAAATCAACCACCCGCAGATTCCCCGCTTTCTGGCCTGGCTGACCGACCGGGGACGGCTGTTTTTGGTGCAGGAATATATCGACGGCAAGACCTACGGTCAGCTTTTGCAGGAGCGCCAGCGGCGGGGAGAGCCACCCTTTTCGGAAGCGGAAATTGTGCAGTGGCTCTGCGACCTGCTGCCCGTGCTGGAGTATCTGCACGGCTTGAACATCCTGCACCGCGACATTTCTCCCGAAAACATCATGCTGCCCAATGGTCAGACCCATCCGGTACTGATCGACTTTGGGCTGGTCAAGCAGACCGTCAGCCAGATTCTCGCGGCGGCGGGCAGCAGTCCTGGCAGCGCCCAGGCATCGGTGGTGGGCAAGTTTGGCTATTCGCCGCCGGAGCAGATTCGCATGGGGCAATGCTATCCGTGCAGCGACCTATATGCGCTGGGGGTGAGTGCGGTGGTGCTGCTGACGGGGCAAGATTTGAGCGTGCTGATGGAGCATACGTCGCTGGAGTGGCGCTGGCGGGAGTATGCCGATGTGAGCGATCGCCTCGTGCGGATTCTCGAGCGGCTGCTGTCGGAAAAGCCGAAAGATCGCTACCAAACGGCGCGGGAGGTGCTAGCCGATCTGCGTGCGCTGTCGCTGCCGGAGGTCAACGAAGACCGCCTGATCGAGGTGCAAATCGACTTAGACCAGAGCAAGCGGCAGCGGCAGGTGGATGAAATCGTGCAGTCAGCCTTTTTTCAAGACCTGATGCAAAACCTCGATCGGTTTCGTGGCAGCTTTGACTCACTAGTTGCAGAACCGGATGAGCCGAACCCGTCCCCAGAAGCGGTGTCCTTCGAGGGGTTTAACAATCCACCCGCAGGTTCATCTCCTGATTCACCGCCTGTCCCGCAGGTGCTATTCGGCATCTCTGCGATTCAGCCTGGCGTTGCGGATGATGCGGTTTGGAGAACGTCGTTTCCTTCGCTGGATGCCAACGCGGAGGACTTTCCTGAATATGCAGGGGATGAGTCCATTCACTTATCTCCAGCCGCGCCAGACGGCGATCTATTGGACAATCGGTTGATCGAGCTACCCGCCGCAACGGAATCGCCCTTTACCGAACCGCCGCCTGCCACACTCCACCACACGATTGAAATGCCATTGGCAGACACCAGCCTTCCCCTGCATCAGCCCCGCGTGCCTGCGCTCTGGTTGGAGGCGTGCCGTCGGGAACTGGCGGAGTGTATTGGCCCGATGGCAAAGCTGCTGCTGGACTCGGTGCTGGCCAAGCAAACGGGGCTATCGGCAGAGGCGCTGGTGGAGGCGATCGCCACGAGAATTCCCAACCCTGCCCAGGCCAGCCAGTTTCGCAGCCGAATGCAAAATCGGGCGATCGCCGCTCTGTTGGACGCTCCCGACCCGCCGCCGCCGCCCGTTTCAACGGACGAAGCCGTTTCCAAAACCCAGCTTCCGCCCCAGGAGCCTGCACCGGGCGCAGCATTGGGTGAGACATTTTTGACGCAGTGCCGTCAGGCGCTCTCGGAGGCGATTGGCCCAATGGCTGGACTCGTTTTGCGGGATGTGGTGGCTCGGCATCCAAACGCGAACCCGGCAGAACTAGTGGAGGCGATCGCCACGAAAATCCCCAATCCCCAAGCGGCAGCAGCATTTCGGCAACGCCTGAAGCCTTTGATGTAAAAACTAGTGGCTATCGTTTTGCAAGTAAAGCTGGATAAACATCTTGGCCGCTGCTGGGTCAATCTTTTGCAGCGCGTCGCGAATGTCCAGAATAGCGTCGCCTGCTGGGTCGGCCTGCTCGTTGATCCAGCGATGAATATTAGAGCGGGAAATGCCCATTTCTAGAGAAATTCTGTACTGCGTGATGCCATAGCTTTTGAGAACCTGCTTGAGCGCTAATCCCGCCTTACTCATGCGAATCGTGTCAGAAAAACATAACTGATAGATCCTCTTGTGGAACGCTTCTGATATGATGTAATCGATCCACATATGGATCGATTGCTGTCTCACACAAAAGCGAAGAGCCAATGCGTTGCAGCGACTAACTTCTCCGCACTGGCTCTTGGCTCCAATTTGCAATGGAGTAGTCTTATTATGACCTATCAAGAACGGCTAAATTCCTGGCTAGTGGTGCATTTGCGTCCAGATTATCGCTGGGCGATCGCCGCTCGGTTTCATCGCCGCTCAGATGCCGACGGCTATGCTCAGTTGTTGCGGCAAAGGAGTCCAGGAGCCTTGTTCTGGGTCGTCTTTGACTCCACAAGTAGACAAAAAATTGGACAAACAGACCCACTCTCCAGCCCGCCAGCGCTCCGTCGCCTCAATCCTGACTTGCTAAAACCCTAGTTCTACAGACCAGGTTCCACAAACCCTACGGCACAATTAGCACCGGACAGGGCGACAGGTTAATCACGCGGTTGGTCACGCTGTCGGCGGCTCCCTCGTCCGTCAGTCCTAGCCCCCGACAGCCCATGATGATCAGATTTGCGCCGATCTCGTCGGCTACATCGCAAATGGTAAAGGCAGGTTTGCCCGCCCGTTCCATAACCTCCGCATCGAGGCCTTGCTCAGTGAAAAGGGCTTTGGCATTTTGGAGCAATTCGGCGATCGCCTCTGGAGAAGTCATCTCCAAATCAGCGGCCGTAGGAGCTTTTTCTTCATCTAGCGATTCCACGACCGACAAAATCACCAGGCGACTGCCGTAGGTTTTGACGACATTGGCTACCACGTCGGCGGCTTCACGAGACTCGCGGCTTTGATCGACCGGAAACAAAACGGTTTTAAACATAACACGCCTCACAGGGACGCAGAGTTCGGTAGAGTGATGGGTGGTGTGGAGAAACGTCAGCGGGCTGACAGAGCAAGGGCGATCGCGCCGTGAATGTTGCCTAGATGAGGCTATAAGTAAAACCTATAGACTCTCGCAGCAGTGAAAAGTTTTTGTAGAGAAAGAGTCGCGCTCAGCCCCGTTCTGTTAGCAAGCCCTGACGTTTTACAATAGGCAATAGGTAAAAAGACTTACTTGAGGGGGTATACAGCGGTGTCCAAAAAAACTCTAGCAAATTTGACTGCCGACGACCTACAGGGCAAGCGCGTCCTGGTGCGGGCTGATTTTAACGTACCGCTCGACGACCAGGGCAACATCTCTGACGATACGCGCATCCGCGCCGCCCTGCCTACCATCAACGACCTGATTGGCAAGGGCGCAAAGGTCATCCTCACCAGCCACTTTGGCCGTCCCAAGGGCGACGACTTCGCGGCCCGCGCTACGGACAAGAACCGCCTTACGCCCGTTGCCGCGCGCCTGTCGGAACTGCTGGGGCAAACCGTCGCCAAGCCAAACGACTGCATTGGCCCAGAAGTAGAAGCTGCCGTCGCCGCCATGCAGCCCGGCCAGGTGATTTTGCTAGAGAATGTCCGCTTTCACCCCGAAGAAGAGAAAAACGACCCCGAATTTGCCAAGCAGCTTGCGTCGGTGGCGGATCTGTATGTCAACGATGCCTTTGGCACGGCGCACCGGGCCCACGCCTCCACCGAAGGCGTAACCCACTATCTAAAGCCCTCCGTCGCGGGCTACCTGATCGAAAAAGAACTGCAATATCTGCAAAGCGCCATCGAAGAGCCGAAGCGTCCCCTAGCAGCGATCATCGGCGGCTCCAAGGTGTCGAGCAAAATCACCGTGATCGAGGCGCTGCTAGAGAAAGTGGACAAGCTGCTGATCGGTGGCGGCATGATCTTCACCTTCTATAAGGCGCGGGGGCTGAGCGTCGGCAAGTCGCTGGTGGAAGATGACTTTATCGAACTGGCGAAGTCGCTGGAAGCCAAGGCCAAAGAGAAGGGCGTGGCGCTGCTGCTGCCGACCGACGTGGTGGTGGCTGACAACTTCGCCCCCGATGCCAACGCCCAGACCGTCAGTGTAGAAGCCATTCCCGACGGCTGGATGGGGCTGGACATTGGCCCCGACTCGGTGAAAGTGTTTCAGGAGGCGCTGGCAGACTGCAAGACGGTGGTGTGGAACGGGCCGATGGGCGTGTTCGAGTTCGACAAGTTTGCTGTGGGGACGGAGGCGATCGCCCGCACCCTGGCCGACATCACCAAAACTGGCGCAACCACCATCATCGGCGGCGGCGACTCCGTGGCGGCGGTGGAAAAAGTGGGCGTGGCCGACCAAATGAGCCACATCTCCACAGGCGGTGGGGCCAGCCTGGAACTGCTGGAAGGCAAGGTGCTGCCAGGAATTGCGGCACTCGACGAAGCCTAGGAACGGGGGTTGGGGGGCGTGGGTCGCAGGGGTATCGCTGCATCCTAACCCCCATCTCCCAACCCTGAATCCTAAACATCCCGGCGAGTTGCATCCGATGGAGGGCGATCGCCGGGATGTTGCTTAGGATGCGAGTAACTGGGAACGCTCGGGCCGCTAAACGCCAGCCAGCAGCGCCCCGCCCAGCCCTGCGTGGACTTCTTCCGGCGTAATTTTGCCGTCTTTGTTTTCGTCCAGCGCGTCGAACACCGCGTCGGTGCCCAGCCACTCTTCGCGGGTGATGAAGCCGTCGCCGTCTAGATCGTAGGCTTTGAACAGATCCTCAGCGGCGTGGTTTACCAGCGCTCCGCCTTCGATTTGTGCCAGCCGCTTAGCCAGCAGGGCTTCCAGGGTTTCCAGTGCTTTGGTAAAGCCCTTGATGCCCTCGTCTAGCTTTTCGGAGGCCATCCGGTCTTCGGCGTGCATTTTGTCAAAGGTGGCTTTGTCGATGGTGATCTGTTCGATATCCATCGTGGCCGCCTTGGCGGGGTCAAGCTTGCGAACTAATTGCCCTTCTGTGGCTTGCAACTCAGCAAGGAGGGAGGGGGAGATTGTCAGCAGGTCACAGCCTGCCAGCTCGATGATTTCACCAATGTTGCGGAAGCTCGCGCCCATCACTTCAGTCGGATAGCCAAACTTCTTGTAGTAGTTGTAGATTTTGGTGACGGAGAGAACGCCCGGATCTTCGGCGGGTGCGTAATCCCGTCCGGTTTCTTTCTTGTACCAGTCGAGAATCCGACCGACGAAGGGCGAAATCAGCGTCACCCCGGACTCGGCGCAGGCGATCGCCTGATGCAGCCCAAACAGCAGCGTCAGGTTGCAGTGGATGCCTTCTTTTTCCAGCACCTCGGCGGCCTTGATGCCTTCCCAGGTGGAGGCGATTTTGATCAGAATGCGATCGCGCGAAATGCCCGCTGCTTCATATTGGGCAATCAGTTCGCGCCCCTTGGCGATGGTGGCTTCGGTGTCGTAGGACAGGCGGGCATCCACCTCGGTCGAGACGCGCTGCGGCACAATTGCCAAAATCCGCTTGCCAAATTCCACCGCCAGGCGGTCAAACGCCAGCGTCGCCACCTGCGAGTCCGTCGCGCCAGATCCCGCATCTGCCTTGGCCTGCTTCAGCGTTTCATCCACAATTTCTTGATATTGCGGCATTTGCGCGGCTGCCGTAATCAGCGAGGGGTTGGTGGTTGCGTCGCGGGGCGTGAACTTTTCAATGGCCTGAATGTCGCCCGTGTCCGCGACGACGACCGTCATCTCGCGCAGTTGATCGAGTAAAGTTGCCATCCGTTTCTCCCGGCAAGTTCAAAAGGGTCAGGTTGGATTTTCAAGGAATCCGTCGGTTGATCCGTCGGTCTATGAATAGCGTCTGGTGTTGCGTCTAGGCCGATCCTACTCTGAGATTTCCGATGGGGATTGTAGAGTACGGAAAGCCTTAATCTGCGTGTCGGAGAATTCATGCCTGAGCCACCGCGTGAATTCGGTCGAGAACAGGGCGATCGCCCGTCCCGATTTTCCCTTATCTCGGTTCACGATTTTGGATTGGGAACTGCCCCCACGTCAGCCATTACCGTCCGATTCACCCCGCAGCCACCGCCACAGGTCTGCCAACCGGGTTTCCAGCCAGACAATGCTCCGATCGATCCAGTCCAACACCGCCTCTAGGGGGTGCTTTTCGTAGCGGACGAGGGTGGCGGGGGTATCGATGTAGGGCGGCTGGGCAGCGGAGGGGGGATGTGAAGAGTTAGGAGACGGGAGGGTTGAAGGGTTGGAGGGCTGGGGCGTGAGGAGGCTGGGATCTTGGCGACTGATGGTGAGGATGACGCTGTGCGCGTCGGGTATCAGGTCTGTGGTGCAGATCGAAGGGGCGATCGCCCTTGTGCTGGCCAACCGCTCAGCGGAGATGAACTCCGTGGGGAAGTCAGTCAATTGCTCAGCGGGTTGCCCAGTCGGTTGTCCAGTCGGCTGCCCAGCCAGTTGCTCAGCGGGCTGTTCTGCCAGGAGTTGCAGCAAAATTTCGCCAGGGGAGCGGGGGCGCAGATTGGGCAGACTCGCTGGCGAGAGAGAGGCTGCGGCTCTCGAATGGGCGGGTGCGGAATGCGGCAGATAGGCTGTGCTGGGGAACGACGCGGCTGGCTGGGGGTCGGGTTCGGGCGGCGGAAAGTACACTGCCAAAGCCGCTTCCTGAAACAAATTGGCGGCGATCGCCACGGGCCCCGTCTGCACCCACGCCATGAGCTGATAAAACGCTTGCACCGGCAGCGCGGCGCTTTCTCGCGGCATCGGCACGGGCAGCATCCGCGCCAGCCGTCCCCTTTGCGAGGATGCCAGGGAGTGGGGTAGCGGGGCTGCGAGGTCGGCGATCGCCCCATCCGTTGCCCCGCTGCCCAGTTCCCCAGCCGAGCGGCGACCCGCCAGTCCTGCCCGCCGCAGCCAGCGCCGCCGGGCCCGCCCGTAGTCCGCCAGTTCCCAAATGATTTGCTGCTGAAGCCAGCGCTGCTGCTGGGGCGACAGGTCGATGAGGGCGTTCGTCGTCGTCACCAGCACCAAAAGGCGACTGTCTAGCCGCGAGGCGATGCCGCCAATTTCTGTCGAAAAATTGCCAGCGAGTGCCTGTGCAGAGGGCGATCGCAACTGAGCAGCGTCCAAAGCAGCCAGCGCCGACGCTTCGCAGAGGGCCAGCGAAACGCGGTCGTCTTCGGTCGGATCAAATGGAATCAGGTCAGCCGGAGAACGAAGGGCGATCGCCCGCGAATCTGGCGACTCTGGCGCAGCGATCTGCTTTGTGGCAAAACCCGCCGAGCGAATGGCCCTCAGCGTTTTATGAATGGGCGCATCGACGGGCGGCGGCGAGGCGGGCAGTGCGGGCTTTCCCTGGACGCTGCGCTTAACATTTTCCAAAAACAGCCCCACACGCTGCGCTGCGGGCCCCATCTGTCGCCCCGCCAGCCGCATCGACTGAAACGCTACATAAACCGGATACAGCACCACCTGCGCCCCCAGCGCCGCCGCATTTGCCGCCTGCCGCAGCCAGCGCGACGTGCGATCGCCCAAACGCAGCCGCTGCCGAGACAGATAGCTCAGCAAGCGACTTTGGAAACGACCAGAAGCGGGCATTTGAGGGTTAAGGGGTTGAGGATCTGAAGCTAGATGGGAAGGATTTTGCCGCGCAGATTGGCGGGGGGCTGGAGGCCGTAGCGGTGTAGCAAAGTGGGCAGGATGTCGTAAAGCGTCGCGCCCTCTAGAACCTGGCCGCCCTTGGGCTGGCGCGGGTCATGGAAAATCATCAGCCCAAAGGGGGCATGATTGGCATCGTCGGGCCCGGTGTCATTATTTGTAGTGTAAAGCGAGCCGTCACCGACTGTACCCACCGAGCGCCAGGCGAGTTCGTCGAAATAGGCAATCAGGTCGGGAGCCACGCCGCGCACCTTCTGGTAAATCTGCTGGGGTTTCATGATGCGGTTGGGCATGGGCTGCCCGTCCGGCGTGGGGATGCTGGCGAGGAGATCTGCGAGGTGCGATCGCGCTTGCTCATATTCCGCCAGGGGAATCACGCCCTGCGGTTCTCGTCCCTGCACATTCATAAAAATGCGCCCATAGTAGCCGCCTGCGCCCCAGGCCTTGGTCTGGCCCCAGTCCACCTCGACCTGATCCAGGGGCAGCGGTTCCGAAGGGGGTTGCTTTAGCGTCAGATACCCCCACTTGATTAGCCACTCGTTGACGCAGATGCCGCCCATCAGCGGCCGCGCCCCGTGGTCGGACACCACCAGCACGGCGGTTTCTTCGTCGCACCTTGCCAGCAGATCGCCGACGCGCCGATCCACATGGCAATAGTAGTCGTGAATCGCGTTGGCAAAGGGCGACCCCGGCTCGTGCTGCGGATGGGTGGGGTCCATCGGCTTCCAGAAGGAATGGTGAATGCGATCGACGCCCATGTCTACCAACATCAGAAAATCGGGCTGGTCGCGCTCGATCAGCTTTTCTGCCAGGTCAAACCGCTGGTTGCAGAGGTCGTAGATGTTTTGCAAGATTCGCGTTTTTTCTTCGGAGCGAAACTCCGGCACGTCCAGCAAAAAGTCGGGCATCCATTCGGCAATTTGCGCGGCCAGGCCCGGCGGGTGCGTGTAGGGCACGTCGCGGCTGGGCGTGAGGAAGCAGGACACAAGGGAGCCGTTCACCGGGTAGGGCGGCGAAGTGCCCGGCACGCTGAGGGCGGCGACCGTCCAGCCTGCGTCGCCCAGCAAGTCCCACAGGCGCGGAACCTTGACCGCTCGACCATCGGCGATCGCCATCTTGCCATAGCTCCGATCGGCCCGGTTGCGAAATCCATAAATCCCCAGTTCCCCCGGATCGCGCCCGCTCATCATGCAGCTCCAAGCGGGAACGGTGATGGCGGGAATGCTGCTCTCCATCCGCCCATAGCTGCCTGCTGCCATCAGCCGCGACAGGTTGGGCAGATCCTGCCGCCAGCGGTCAAACACCAGCGATGGCTCCATGCAGTCGAGGCCGATGATCAGGAGGCGGGGTTTTGGGGAAGACATGGGCAGCAGGGAAACGAGAGAACGGGTTGGGGGGACAGGATGTGCGCCAATCGTCGTCGCCCCGAAATACCTTTTCACTCTATCGCCTCAGCGCATGGATTACCCTCTCGAAAAAGATCCTCTGCAACGCTGCCATCACGTTCGGCAATAGCGCATTCCGGGCAGTTGCGAGACGACACCCAGCATTTCTAGCTCCAGCAGGGCGGCGAGGAGGCTGCTGGTGTCGAGTTGGGTGGTTTGTACCAGGGTGTCGAGGGCGATCGCCTCTGGTGGCATGGGTGGAATCGCTTGAAAAATCGGCACTAGGCGGGGCGGCAGATCGGGTGTGGGAGGTGCAGACGGCGAGGACGCTGGAGCAGCAGCATGGTTCGGCATCGCGTCTAGCTGGGGAATTGCGCCGAGAGCCTCTAGCAGCGGAGTTTCGCCGAGAATCACTTGAGCGCCGCCTGCAATGATCTCCAGGCAGCCGCGAGACTGGGGCTGGTCGAGGGAGCCGGGGAGGGCGTAGACTTCGCGGCCATAGTCGTTGGCGACGCGGGCAGTGATCAGCGCTCCCGATTTGGAGCCTGCTTCGATGACCAGGGTGGCGCGGCAGAGTCCGGCAATGATGCGATTGCGGCTGGGGAAGTGGGCGCGGTCGGGGCCGGTGCCCCGGGGATGTTCGCTGAGGATCAGCCCTTTGCGGTCGATCTGCTGGGCGAGGGTGCGGTTGCTGGTGGGATAGACGCGGTTGACCCCGGTGCCCAGGACGGCGATTGTGCGGCCGCCTGCGTCGAGGCAGGCTTGGTGGGCGATCGCATCAATGCCTTCCGCTAGCCCAGAGACGATGGTAAATCCTGCCTGCACCAGCGCTTCTACCAGGCGATATGTCCACTGTTTGCCGTAGCTAGAAGGGTTGCGGGTTCCCACGATCGCCACTAGACCCACGTCACCTCGATTTTCCGCCAGCGACACCTGCCCGCGATAATACAGCAGCGGCGGCGGGTCGGGAATCTCGGTGAGCAGGCGCGGATAGTCGGCATCGGCGGGTGTCCAAACATCGGGATTGTCGCGCTGATGTGCTGCAAATAGGGTTGCAGGGTTGAGCGAGGCGCGGGTTTCGGCGATCGCCCCCGCCGTCACGCCGCCAATGCCCTCCACCGCATCCAGGGCAGCCAAGTCGGCATTCCAGGCCGCTGCCAGCGACCCAAAGTGTCGATAGATTCGCATCAGCAGTGTCGGGCCTACGCCCGCGATTTGGCTCCAGGCCAGCCAGTAGGCTCGTTCGTCAGTCAAGGTGAGGGGTAGAGAGTTGGGAGTTTGGGAGTTTGGGCAGGTGCAGGCCATAGCGCCAATGTCTGACACCTGCATCCCTAGCTTCCAGTATTCCCCAGTAGACTCCGGCTCAAGCGTGGGCTGCCAGGATTTCTTCGTCCAGGGAGAAGTCAATCTCGGCTTTATCGCGGCCGCTGACGAGGTAGTCGTGTTGGAAGGAGTCGGCCAGTCCGGAAACTAGGTCAAACTGGGGCTGCCAGCCTAGCTCGGTTTTGGCTTTGTGGATGTCGGTGAAAAAGTGCTGCACGCGCATGGGAAAGGCTTTTCGCTTGCCAAAGTCGAATTTTTTGGGGTCGTAGTGGATGATGCTGAGGCTGCTGGGGTCTTTGCCAGCGGCGGCAGCGCAGGCGCGGGCTAGCCCGTCGAAGGTGACGGCGCGATCGCCCGACACGTTATAAATCTGCCCAATCGCCCGGTCATTCCCTAACACAGCCGCCATCGCCGCTGCCAAATCCTGGCAATGTCCAAACTGGGTCAGGGCCATGCCGTTGCCGGGAATGGGGACGGGGCGATCGCGCACGATGCGGTCAAAGAACCAGGCTTCTAAGTCGTTGTAGTTTTGCGGGCCATAGATGTAGACCGGGCGAATGGAGGTGAAGGGAATGCCAGACTCGGCTAGGTAAGCCTCGGTTTCAAACTTGCCCTTGTGGCGGCTGTTGGGATCGACCGCATCGCCTTCGACGTGCGGCATCTGGTCAGATTTGAGATAAACTCCGGCCGAGCTAACGTAGACAAAATGCTGGATTCGCCCGTTGAAGACCTCGACAAGGGGCTGGGTGTCGCTGAGTTCGCGGCCGTTGTTGTCGAACACGGCATCAAAGGATTCGCCGGAGAGACTGGTTTTGAGCTGGAGCGGGTCGGTGCGATCGCCCACAATCTGCTGGATGCCCGCTACGGGTGCAGGTTTGTTGCCCCGGTTAAACAGCACGACTTCGTGGCCCTGCGCTACCAGAAGTTTCGTCAGGTACACGCCGATAAACCGGGTTCCGCCCATCACCAACACGCGCATGTGTCGCCCTCTTAACCTGCGATTGCAAACTGTGCTTTTCGATCCTATGACGGAATGAGGACAGTAAACCTTGATCCGAGCCAACAGCCTTGGGGGATATCCCCCAAACCCCCTTTTGCAGGGGACGAAGCGTCCCCCACACCCCCTCCTAAGGGGTTACTGGTGGGTCTGAAAGGTTTTGGTGCGTGCGACTGGCTGGTTTGCTTGACGTGGCTCAGTTTGTGGGTCTGTCTTCTTTTTGTTTCAGGGTTGTCTGGATCGTCAGGCTGCTGCTTAGAAGCTTGTGAACTGGGCAGCGATCGCCAATTTCTTTCATTCGCTGGCGCTGTTCGTCGGTGAGATCTCCTTCAAGGGTGAGCAGCGCGTGAACCTGGGTGCCGTCGGGCGTTTTTTCCAGTGTGACATCGACAGAGATTTTTTCGACGGGCCAGCCTTTGCGCTCGGCGTACATCTGGATGGTCATGGTTTTGCACGCGCCTAGCCCTGCCAGGACGTATTCGGTCGGGGTGGGGCCAGTGTCTGCGCCACCGACTTCGATGGGTTCATCGGCGGCAAACTGGAACTGGCGAATGCCGATCTGCTGCTGATAGTGAGATCTGGTGGAAGACACCCGAATGGGCAGCATGGGGAGGCTCCTGGGGGGCGAGTTTGAATTTTAGATTGGGGATTTTGGGGATTTTGGAGGACTCATTCGGGGGCTTGCAAGGCTCACTGTTGGAGAAACTGGAGCGGGTTGCTCATGGTTTCGGCGAAGCCCAAAATGGCGCGATCGCGATGTTCGTAGAGTAATTCGCCCTGAGCGTCGAACAAAAACGTTGCGCCGCGCTGGGTGAGATAGGCGGCATCGGGCACGTAGGTTTTCCAGTGGCGCAGCACTTCGCCCATGTTTCGCAGGCGCAGAGTGGCTAGCTCGAACGGGCGCTGGAAGCCGCTGCCGCCTGCCCAGCGAAAGAAGGAACCCTTGAGGGGCGGCAGGGGCGGGGCCTGAATGTCTTCGTCGTCGGCGACAAGCTGAGGGGCAGCGCGATCGCCCCGATAGCCGCGAAACACCTCCGCCAGCGTGCCCGGACTGCCGATCCCCGCGCACATCAGCATCAGGTTGAGCCAGCCGTTTTGCCCCGGCGAGAGTCCGGGCAGCTTGAGCGACAGTCCACGATACAATCCCAGCGCTTGGTGTAGCGATGCGTTGGGATCGACAAAGAGATGCTTGGACGGAAAGCCTGTGTAGTCGCAGAACTTTTGCCCTGATGCGCGATCGCCAATGCCGACGG
Source organism: Thermoleptolyngbya sp. C42_A2020_037 (assembly GCF_015272455.1). Taxonomy (NCBI): domain Bacteria; kingdom Bacillati; phylum Cyanobacteriota; class Cyanophyceae; order Oculatellales; family Oculatellaceae; genus Thermoleptolyngbya; species Thermoleptolyngbya sp. C42_A2020_037. The sequence continues at coordinate 94,313 of NZ_JACYLP010000035.1, read as the reverse complement.
CCCGTACCGCAATGCCCGCTGACTCAATCTGCGCCGCCTGCCGCCGAATCCACCAGGCATATTCCAAACTGTCGAAGTCGCCCAGTTGGGACCAGATTAGCACCAGCGTTTTTGAGGCGGCATCACAGTCTGCCAAAACTGGGGCGATCGCCCCGTCGCTGACTCGCTCGCGGGTCGTTTGAGCCAGTAAAGAGTAAGGATTCATCAATCGTCAAAATTTAGCCATCAACTCCTGGCGGCACATCCAGGTCGCCTCCAGCAGAGTCAAGTCGCTGCCGATCGCTAAACCCGCTCTCTGACCTAAAGGCTGACCTGAAAACTGAGAGCCTGCTTCAAGACGCTCGGCGGTTGGACTGCGCGAAGCTGAATGCGCCTAAGGTCAATTGTCCGTCAAAGGTGTAGAAGGTGACGCGGGAAATCCGGCGGGCCGTCAGCGTCATCTCCAAATTCGGCGTTTGGCTGGAGTCGGAGCCTGCCAGGTTGGCGGCTGGGGTCTGGGTTTGGGCAACGGGACGGTTGTGTTCGTCGAACGCTGCCATCACGGTCGGGCGAGAGCTAGTAATGTGTCCGCTGACGCGCTGCACGGGCTGGTCAAAGGTCGCCTCTAGCCAGCCCCCCTTGGGACAACCCATCAGCACGAGCTGCCCGCTGTGGGATGGAAAGGCTGGATTGGAAGGCACAAGGGCGATCGCATTGGCGAACGTCACGCCCAGATGACAAAACTGCGTGCTAACCGTTTCAAAGGTTTGCAGCTCGTCAAAATCTAGCTCAATGTCGTTTAGCGCGTCCTGGGAAAGGGGCGATCGCGCGGCGGTCAGTTCCGACCCAGCGGCAACGCCAAGCGAGTGTGCTTCAAACACACCTGCGCGAGCCGCAGGTTCAGAAAAACTCGGTTCAGTTAGCTCAGCCTCCAGCCCAAAGTCCAGCTCAGCTTCAGCTTCGGATGGTGCAGGCGCGCCATAGAAGGAAGATGAGGGGGCGACCGGAACATCAGGATACTCTGCCATAGACTTCTTCCCTGAAGAATTTTCTCGTTTACTCGGTCGAAGATGCTGCCGAAGCAAAGGGGCAATTGAAAAGGTTGCTCAAGCAGACTCACGAACACTCAACGAACAGGAAGCCATCCATCACACCCAGTTATGAGGCTTAGACAGAAGTCACGAACGATTAACCAACACCCCTAAAAACGCTGCTAGGTTGTAGCTATCACGCTATACGGATCAAAATAGACTCTCTTTCCCCAGCAACTTCATAAACTCAGGTTTAGATCCCGCCTAGTGTGAAGCCAGAATAAACTTCGGTCATGGGTAGTATCCAAACTTTTGGTTCAGACAACTCTGGACAAGCAAAATCTACCTCACCCATACCTAGCCATCCTGAAAAATCGTTAAGTATCCGCAAGTAAGTCAGCAACTTCATGAAGGCTTTAAATTTAGTAAAGCTACTTCATGGTTTCTTTACAGATACCATCGAGTACTTGGTGGGATTTCGTCAATAGGGGCCGCAGCCATCTTTGCAGTCGCTTTGGTTCACGCGCCCTTCCGTGATTTCTCTAGTCTCCGCACCCCTCTCAATTCTCAAACATTCTTTATCGAGATTACGTATCGTAGGTATCCCTTGGCCTATTCGCTGCTGCCCTCGTTCTGCTCTCCAGTCTTCTGCATCCTCTTTCTAGTCAAATTTCCCAAGCTCATGCCAAGCTTTTTTTACGTTGCTGCGATCGCCTCCACCCTGCTCCTGCTGGAGGGCTGCCGTTGGGACACCACTCGTCACACGGCTCACAACGCTGCTCTTAGCCCTGTTCTGTCTTACGAAACTGCCATGACCGATCCCCAAACCCTGGCTCAATCTGATGCCGAACTGTTCTTTGACCAGGCTTCCGATTTTTCCGAGGGGCTGGCGATGGTGCGCCAGGGCGATCGCCTCCTGTTTATCAACCTGACGGGCAACGTGGCGATCGCCGTCGATCCCAACATGGACGGAGCCGCCGACTTTTCCGAAGACCTGGCGCTGGTCAAGGCAAACGGGGTCTATGGCTATATGAATCGGGCGGGTGAAGTCATCGTTCCGCCGCAATATCTGAGTGCGGCTGCTTTTTCGGGCGGGCTGGCGGCGATTCGCGCTGGCACCCGCTACGGCTATATCAATCCCGCTGGAGAGGTCGCCATCGAGCCGCAGTTTGACCTGGCGGGGAGCTTTGCCGAAGGGCGGGCGGCGGTGAAACTAGGCGATCGCTACGGGTTCATCGCACCGACGGGCAAACTGGTCATCGATCCCCAGTTTGAAGATGCATGGCGACTGTCTCAGGGGCGGGCGGCAGTGCGGCAGGGCGGCCGCTGGGGCTACATTGACCCGACAGGAGCGCTAATTATCCAACCGCAGTTTGATGGGGCCTTTCGATTTGCAGACGGGCGGGCACGGGTGCGGCAGGGCAGCGATTGGGGCTTTATCGACTTGCAGGGCAATCTGGCGATCGCCCCCCAGTTTAGCTTTGCATCAGATTTTGCCGAAGGGCGGGCGGCGGTGCTGGTGGGCGCGAAGTGGGGCTACATCGACCGCCAGGGACAGATGGCGATCGCCCCTCAATTTGACTATGCCGCCGACTTTTCCGAAGGGCTGGCTGCCGTCAAACAGGGCGATCGCTACGGCTACATCGACCCCTCCGGAGCCTGGATCATCGACCCTCAATTCGACGATGCTGCCGCCTTTTCGGAGGGCTGGGCCCGCGTAAAGCTCGGCAACCAGTGGCGCTACGTCAATCGCCAGGGACAGTTCCTCAAAGCCTTAAGGCTGATACCTTAGAGATTTTGCAGAGATTTTGCCGCACTCGTTCTAGGCGCACTCGTTCCAGACGTGACAATCCATTGCAAACTCTTTTCAAGACTTGGGCCAGCCTGCCAGTCTATTAGTCACACTTTTAGTCATACTTTTAGTCACACTTTTGTCTCAACATTTGGTAAATCCCTGCTATGAATCCCACTGTGATTAAGTTCTCCTCCGAAGACTGCGGCCTCTGCCACAAAATGTCGTTCTATGACCAGAAAGTGGCAGCAGAGCTAGGACTGGAGTTTGTCGATGTAAAAATGCAGGACACTGCCACCTACCGCAAATACCGCAAGATCCTTCTGGCACAATATCCCGATAAAGAAGGCATGGGCTGGCCGACTTATATCATTTGCCAGGAGCCTGAAGGCGAGTTCAAAATCTTAGGCGAAGTCAAAGGCGCACATCCCAAAGGCGAGTTTCGCGAACGGCTCCAGGAGATTGTGGCGGCGGCGGCAACCTGAACCGGCCAAACCGCGACCGGCTGGACAATCCGCAGCAGGATGGTCGAACCCAACCGAATCATCCCCTAGATGGGAATACTTGAGGTAACTTAGATAAGGGCTTTCGCGCCCTCCATATCGAGCGTTTTCAGCAAGCGCTTCCAGCGACTTCTACCCCTGCACCTCCGGATTTAATGAACATTCTCACCGACATCCTCCCGCAAGCCATCAACTCGCCCCGCGTCCGCAAGCAAAGCCGCAGCGTCGAGATCAAGTCCGCCCGCGAAATCGAAATCATGCGTCAGGCTTCTCGGATTGTGGCAACGGTGCTGAAGGAAATTTCGGAAATGGTGCAGCCAGGGATGACAACGGCCGACCTAGATGCCTACGCCGAAAAGCGAATTCGGGAAATGGGCGCAACACCCAGCTTCAAGGGCTATCACGGGTTCCCAGGGTCGATTTGTGCCTGTATTAATAACGAAGTGGTGCATGGCATTCCCAGCCGCCGCAAGACAATCCGCCAGGGCGACGTACTGAAGGTAGACACGGGTGCCTATTTTGAAGGCTTTCACGGTGATTCTTGCATCACGATTGGGGTGGGCAAGGTGTCGCCTGCTGCCGAAAAGCTGATTCGCGTTGCCGAAGAAGCGCTCTACAAGGGAATTGAACAGGTCAAAGCTGGGGCCTTTTTGCTCGACATGGCGGGCGCGATTGAAGATCATGTCAAGGCCAATGGCTTTAGCGTGGTGGAAGATTACACGGGGCACGGCGTGGGGCGAAACCTGCACGAAGAGCCGTCAGTGTTCAATTTCCGCACGCACCAGATGCCGAATGTGAAGCTGCGGGCCGGCATGACGCTGGCGATCGAGCCGATTGTGAACGCGGGGTCGAAGCTGACACGAGTGCTGGGCGATCGCTGGACGGTGGTAACGTGCGATCGCGCTCTATCAGCCCAGTTCGAGCATACGGTGCTGGTGACGGAAACAGGCTACGAAATCCTGACCGACCGCAATTTGGTATAGCGCCGCAGTTGACTGGACGGCAGCGCTTGCCGCGCCTAAGACAAACAATCAAGACACACAATCAGCTAAGCATGAAAAAAAGCCCTGGCATGACCGGGGCTTTCTCATAATCGAGCGTGATCTTAAAACTAGCCGCCGAGGCTGCGCCAGTCTACGTTCACATCTTCTAAAATCAGCGAGGAGTTGTAAATCTGCAAAATAATCAGCAGAAATACGAGAAACAGCACCATGAAAACTCCCATCAGCGGGGTTGTGCCCCAACCGGGAGCCACCTTACCGTATTCAGAATTCAAGGGGCGAAGGATATCTCCCAAGCGAGTGCGTTGTGCCATGGGTTACCTGCAAGCAATCGTTAAATTTAACTTTATGTAATATTCTAGGGGAATGTGACTCATAAATTAGATCGACTCATGGACTCTGCAACAGTTCTTAGTATTTCCGTTACCGCGATCCTGATCGGCATCACTGGAGCCGCGATCTATACCTCCTTTGGCCCGCCGTCTAAGCAGTTAGACGACCCCTTTGAAGACCATGAAGATTAGGGCTTGGGCGCAGGCTGGAGCGTCAGACGGAGGGTAAGAATCTGCCACGGCTGGAGGGCGATCGCCCCTCCTTCATTCTCTACGGCATTGGCATCTTCTAGCAGATTTGTGGGGACGGCGCGAACCACCTGGGCGATCGCCCATTGTTCTGTAGAGCCACCTCCTGTAGAACCACCTCCTAAAAAGCGAATTTCTCCTGACGCTCCCTGCGACTCGTAGCACCGCAAAATCCAGTCTCCGGAGCCGTCTTCGGTGGGCTTGAGGGCGCTCACCACGGCTGAGTCAGCGTCGAGGTGGAACAGCGAACCCATAGGCGGCAATGCAGCCTGGGAGGGCGTGGCGTTTGCCGGATCAACGACGCAAACCCGCAAGGGCTGATTTTGCTCATAGCCGCGTTGCACCGTTTCAGCCACCTGCCAACGGCCGGCGTGGGGATACAGCGCGTAGGTGAATTCATGATGCCCCAAATCCGCATCGGGATTCGGCCACTCTGCGCCGCGCAGCAGCGTCAGGCGAATTTGGCTAGGGCTGCTGTCGTAGCCATGTTTGCTGTCGTTGAGCAGGCTCACGCCGTAGGGAATGTCCTCTGCCGCATCGGAACTGGTCAGATCCGCCCAGCGCAGGGCAGGCACTTCCCACTGAGCCGCCTCAACAGAATCCTGCGGCTGGGTGGGCCGCTGAATCACACCGCCCGGAATTTCGCAGGTCAGGAAATCGGCTGTCAGATTGAGCGGAAACGCCGCTTTCACCAGGACGTGGCGCTCTTGCCAATCGACCCAGGTATGGATTTGCAGCAGCGGCGACCCGGCTTGCAACTCGTAGCGCTGGCGAAATATAGACCGACCGAGCGATCGCACGATCTCCACCGTCTGGGCGATCGCCCCATCGTTCACCCAGCGAATCGCCTCAAGCTGCGGCGGCGGCAAGGGATAGCTTTCGTAAGCCGGGTCAATATTCCAGGCATCCCAATATTGCCCACCATCTTGAAACGCCTGAAGCTGATTGCCCGGCCCCGCCAGCACCTCCCGCTGCTGCGCCTTATCGAACACGCTAGCCAGATTGCCCGTAGCCGGGTCAACTGCCACCCGCAGAAACTCATTTTCCAGAACAAAGGAATCCGTCGGATAGAGCGGCTCCGCAGCCGAAAAGTCCCCCTCAACTGGACACAACCAGAAGCAGGCATAGCCCAGCGCAGGAACGGCTTCGGCCCGAAACGCAATGTCCCAATGCTCGCCGTCATCCGCCTCCAGCACCCACTGAGCAGCGATCGCCCGGCCATCTAACCCATGAACCTGCCAGTTGGAATTTGGATTTTGGAATTTGGATTTTGGATGTTCCCGCCCCTCCATTTTTCGTTTTTCGTTTTTCGTTCTTCGTTCTCCCCCCCCCACTCGCACCACCGCCGAGCGCGACCAGTTTAGCGGGTTAAACACCAGCACCGCCCTGGCCTGGGGATGGGGCGCGGGCGGTAGGGCAATGTGACAGGCGATCGCCCCCAGCGCTGCCTCAATCACTTCTTGGGCGCACCTCGCCGCCGCTGCCCATTCCCGATTGGCCTCTGCGTACACATCAGGAATCGCCGATCCGGGCAAAATATCGTGAAACTGGTTAAACAGCACCTTTTTCCACGCAGTTTCCAGGGCTGGTGCAGGGTAGGGCAGTCCCAGGGCCAGCGTCGTCATGGCTGACCACAGTTCCGCTTCGGAGAGCAGCGCCTCACAGCGGCGGTTCCACCATTTCTGGTCGGCATGAGTGGTGTAGCAGCCCCGATGGAATTCGAGGTAGAGATCGGTCTGCCAGAGGGGATGTTGAGGTGTTGGGGGGTTGACGTTGACACTGGGATGACCCAATTCCCGCAGCCCTTCCAGGTAGGACTTCGCTGTGGAGAACTGGAGGCGCGGGAAGAAGGGCGATCGCCCCCAGCGCTGGGCCAGGTGCAGCATGTCGCGGGTGGGGCCGCCGCCGTGATCGCCCACGCCGATCAGCCAGAGGGCGTGGGGATAGCCCGTTTTTTGCTCAAACTGGGCGGCGTAGCGAACCATCTTGAGGGGGTCGAGGCCTTCGCCAATGGGCGCAGAGTGCAAGCTAAAAATGCGGCTGCCGCCGGGCCCTTCCCACCAAAAGGCTTCGTGGGGAAATTCGTTGGTGTCGTTCCAGCGCAGCTTTTGCGTAACGAAAAATTCCACACCGCCCTGGCGCAAGAACTGGGGCAATTGCCAGCAAAAGCCAAAGGTGTCGGGCAGCCAGGCGATCGCGCTGATGCGCCCAAATGTTTCCTGCACATAGCGCTGGCCGTAGAGAATCTGGCGGGCGATCGACTCGGCACTGATCAGGTTCAATTCCGGCTCCACCCACAGCCCAGCGGCCACCTCCCAGCGCCCTGCCGCCACCTGCGCCCGAATTGCCTCAAACAGTGCCGGACGGTTCGTTTCCATCCAGGCATAGAGCGCGGGCGAAGAGTGAGTAAAGATTAGGTCTGGAAACTCCGCCTGGAGACTCAACACCGACTTGAACGTGCGCTCGGCCGCGTCCCAGGTTTCCGCCACGGGCCACAGCCAGGCCAGATCTAGATGCGCGTGTCCCAACAGGGAAATCTGCCGCTGCCCAATCCACTCGCCAAAGGGCAACAGGCGCTGCCGCAGGTCACAGAGCGCCTGGTCAAAGGCGGCTCGGTTGGCAAGCTGGCTCCAGTCGAGTGGGGCCACGGCGGTCGCCAGGTCTCCTAGCTGCGCTGGTGCAAAGGTTTCAACGTAGTGCTGCACCACGTCCAGCTCGTCTGCCACAAATCCCGGCTCTGGGCAAGGCTCCAGTCCATACTGGGGGCGCTCGTAAATACAGTGCGATCGCACCAGGGCCCCGTCGTCATGCCCCGGACTGACCAGCCGCAGCGCCACCGGAATCCGCTCTCCTGGCTGCACCTGCTCCCGCAGCACGACCCGCGCCGAGCAGTCAAACAGATCGCCCGCCTGCACCCACTGCCCATCTACAAAAATCTGCGCGTCCTCTGCCCACCAGGTCAGCGCCAGTCGCAGTGTCAGCCCTGCCAGCGGATATGCCTCTAGCGCATCGGGCACGACGATTTCCTGCGCCAGCCACAACACCTGCCGTCCTTTCGTCCAGGGAATATGTCCCTTGGCATTCAGCGGAATCTTGCCCCAGGTCTTCCAGGTTGCAGGGTCGAGGGCATGGCTTGGGTCGCCTGCTGTGGCATACCAATCCACCAGGCAGTCGCGCTGGGTTTGCCGACGCAGGCGATTCGCGAGGCGATCCCTACAGGAATCGCCCACGAGAGACAGGGTGTCATCAGGAACGTTCATGCTTGTTTGAACACCATGAAAAATCAAGGAAAAGCCCCAAAAAACTGGGAAAAATCAGGAAAATAGCCTAAGAGGTTTATAAACCTAACTTGTGGGTGATTTCCCGATGAGCGATTCACTGATAAACAGAGACATAGGCGGTATAAAATCCGTCAGATCTGGCGGGCACCAAACTGGAGCAGATGTAACATCCGCACACCAGAAAGTGAGGAATAGTAAAATATCGCACACAAATGGAACACTGGGCGGAACCCCTCAGTGGGTGATCCAGGTTAAACTCTGTAAAGAGTGTGTAAAACTCTATCATTTCTGCTTGATTCCCTGAGTCGCTCAGTTTCGGGCCGCTGGGATCGCTCGCTATAATTGGAGCCTCGCGTAACCCCTAGCCATCGCCAAGGCTCTCTACACAATCCCCCAACTTACCCCCAACTTATTGGTGCTGCATCCATGAGCCATCTGGCAGGTCGCTGGGGTCAAGTGTTTTAACTGCGGAGCGCCAAGGGGGAAAGAGAGGGGCGCTGCATAAGGGGGGTGCTAGCTGCCGATAGATTCTGGCAATTCTGATAATTCTGGCAACCGATGGCTGGCAATTCGCAGGCGATGACCGCAACCAAGACTGCCAGCGATCGCCCGCTTGAGAGGAGCTATCCCTCAGTTCAGACAGCGCAGCATAGGCTCATTAGCGATTGCTCTACTCACCTGAATGGCTGACCACGGCGGGTGACTCTTGTGCCACTGTTCGTAAACTGCACACTTTCTCTTGTATTCCCCCCATGAAGTAGACAACTTGCCCGCCCGTTCGCCAAGCCGCGCCTAGCCCATCAGGGCGATCGCTGCTCAATTTTGAAAATTCAGACCCGCCGACCGCAGTTTCTAGTTTCAACTGAGCATTTTAGATGGTTGTGGAAAAACTGAACGAGGGCTATCAACCGCAGCCACGAGGACGAGCCAATCGTTTTCAGCGGAACATTCCAAAAGCGCAGGAGGTTATCTACAACTACCTGCTGGAAATTGTGAAGGAGTGGTCGCCGGAGGAGGTGCTAGCAGAGTTTCGGCATCTCTTCATTCACCACGTCAACACGATTAGCTCCCATACGCTGCCCTCGCTCTACGAGATTGTCTTTGCCAACCAGGAAACCGAGTTTCGCAACACGCTCAAGCGTTCCTGCTACATTCTCATCAACAACTGGGATCTCAGCCGCAGCCACGACTCGATTCGGGGGCTGGTGCAGCTTTTCTATGACCCCATTCTCGACAAGCCCACCATGTCGCCTACGCTGCGGCGGCTGCGCGGCTGGCTGAAGAATTTTGTAGAAAGCGAGGATTTTCAGGAGCTAAAGCTATTCGCCTCGCGCTACGACGACCAGCGAAAGCACTGGTCAGACCGCTACACCTCCTATCTGCTGGTGCCGCAGTACATCGACCTGAATAACCCCATCGAACAGCGCAACGCCGCCCGCACCCTGTCCAAACAGCTTAAGGAACGGTTTAAGTTTGAGCTGGCCATGTATACAGCGCGATCGCAGAGCAACACCGTTCCCGCGCTGAAGCCCAAAAACCCCACCATGATGGGCGACGACGTGCTGCGCTTGGTGAAAATGATCGTGGCGAAGCGGGGCAACTTTAGCTACGCCAACCTGGCGCATATTTTCCTAAACCAGACGCGGGGACTCCGCTATCAGGAGTTCAAAGAGAGCCTGAAAAAATATCTGGTGTTTTCGTCAGCCTCCCAGGAACAGGCGCGATCGCTCAACGCACAGGTTGCCGAAAAGCTGGATGCCCTCTACGTCATCCACCATGACAAGCCACTCGACGACGCGCTGCTGCTGCGAACCGTCAACCGCATTGTCAGCTACCTGACCACCGAAAATCAGCAAGACCCATCCCCGCTGTTCGTTCAACTGCTGATGGACGGCAACCCGCTGACGCTGGTGATTGTGCTGCTGAAGCTGGTGCTGATTTGCCCCTATGCCCGCACCCATCTAGAAGCCCGCATCGCAGACCTAGTGCAGTTTTACAAGGCGTATCCAGAAGATGAGTGCCGCTGGGTCATTAACTTTTTCGAGATTTTCGATATTACGATGGCGATCTACGCTGAAAATATCGAATTTAACCTGGTAGACATGAGCAGTCAGGGCGGCGGGCGACAGAAAGAGATTAACCCTGCAACCCTTGACGCTTATCGCGTGTTTTCTCAGATCAAGCACAGCATGGATGCAACAGAAGACCTGGAGCAGATGGAACAGGTGCTTTCAGACCTAATGGCAGACGATGATTCGCTGACCCCAGAGGAAATTACGGAACTGTCGGAAGCAGCGCTGGCTGAGTTGGACGAGCTATAGGCGCGAACCTTCGGCTTCGCAACCCGTTTCAAGCTTGTGGCGCGGCCTGCTCGACAAGTTCCCGACATCCCGCTAATCCGAGTTGGGGCTGCTGTCGATAGGCTTCATCGGCCACCCAAATGTGAAGGGTGCGATCGCCCCGAATTTCGTACAAATACTCGACTGTCGGATCAAACTCGGTACTCGCCTTCAGATTCGAGAAATCGTCCTCACAAAACTCAAACCCCAGCCGCACAATCACCTGTGCGACCAGGCAAGCAGGCGTGTCACTCTGTTCGCCCACCAGCCCCCGCTCCTGCCAAAAGGTGTCTAGAAACGGATTCAAAATTGGCAGGAGTCGCTCAGGCGTGCCATTCCGGCTGGCGTAGATGACAATCGGGCTGCCCTCGATCAGGATATGACAGGGTGTAGCAGACATAGCAGCACTTGGAGATGACTTAGTTAGGGTACTCCTTTGAGGGGTTAGATTCAACGGTAATCCGTGATGCAGTCCGGAGGATTTGCCCCGCCAACACTGCGGCCCCAAAGCCATTGTCGATGTTCACCACGCCGATGCCCGCCGCACAGGAGTTGAGCATGGTCAGCAGGGCCGCCAGTCCGTCGAAGCTAGCTCCATAGCCAACGCTAGTAGGCACGGCGATCACAGGACAATCCGCCAGCCCCGCTACGACGCTGGGCAGCGCCCCTTCCATGCCCGCCACCACAATCAGCACGTCCGCCGTTTGCACAAAATGGCGATTGTTGAGCAGGCGGTGGATGCCCGCTACGCCCACGTCCCAAAGCCGCTGTACCCGAAACCCAGAAAGCTCTGCCGTAATGGCTGCTTCCTCGGCCACGGGGAGATCTGCTGTACCCGCCGACAGGAGCGTGATCGTGCCGGGATGGACAGGTGTGAGCGTGAGGGGGGCGATCGCACAAATCCGCGCCATTGGGTAATACACTGCGTCCGGCACGAGCGATCGCACCTGGTCATACACGGCTGGCTCGATGCGCGTCGCCATTACCACGCGGCTGCGCTGGCGCATGGTCTGCATAATCTGGGCGATTTGCTCCGGCGTTTTGCCAGGGCCCCAGATGGCTTCGGGAAAACCCGTCCGCAGCGCCCGATGGTGGTCGATTTTGGCAAAGTCTTCGACGGGTTCAAAGTCGAAATATTTCAGCTTTTCGAGCGCCGTATCGGGGCTGACCTGGCCCTGGGCAACGGCATTGAGCAACTGGCGGAGCGCTTCGGGAGTAGACACAGAGAAGACCGAGTAACAAAGTGCTGGAGCAGAGAAATGACAGAATGACCGAGGGCTGGCGCAACGGAGTCAATCCCAACACCCCCTCTAACCTAGACTAGCGGCTTGATGGCGGATTTGGGGCGATCGCCCTGCCCTCGATCTGCTCTGCGAACCTTCTTCGCTAAACTAAGACAAAGCGCATTGGAAAGATGAATTCCCATGTCTGTCCCAGCGACTCCTGCCACCCAATCTGCACCCGAAGCGGCTTCGGCTTTGGATGCTGAGGCTTCTTTCTATGAGCAGGCGCAGGCGGATGGTGTGACCTTTCCACCGGGCGACCGCTACAGCGACGAGCCTCCCTTGGAAACCGATTTTCACTTGCAGCAAATGCTGCTGCTGATCAAGTGCCTGGAGTGGTTTTGGCGCGATCGCCAGGATTTTTACGCTTCTGGCAATCTCACGATCTATTACAGCCCAAATCAGACCAAATCGAAGGATTTTCGCGGCCCAGATTTCTTTGTGGTGTTGGGTGCAGAAAAACGTCCCCGCAAAAGTTGGGTGGTGTGGGAAGAGGACGGCAAGTATCCCAACGTAATTATTGAACTCTTATCGCCGTCCACCGCCAGCACCGACCGCAGCTTAAAGAAGCAAATTTATCAAGACACCTTCCGCACGCCGGACTATTTCTGGTTTGACCCAAACACGCAGGAATTTCAGGGCTTCCATTTGGTGGATGGGGCGTATCAAGACTTGCCGCCCAATGCACAGGGACACCTGTGGAGCCAGCAGTTGCAGCTTTGGCTAGGCGTGGTGGCGGGGCAACTCCGCTTTTTTACACCAGACGGCGAACTCGTGCCTACGCCAGAGGAATCAGCCCTGGCAGAGCAGCAGCGGCGAGAGGCGGCTGAGGCGCTGCTGGCGCAGTACCGCGATCGCTTTGGCGATTTGCCTCCTGAATAAATTTCCAAATTCCCGAAGTCGGGCGCAGCCGTTCAGCCCAATCAGCACGGGCGACAGCGCGAGAGTGTATCGCAGTTCCTAGACAGGCAGCGGAATATGCTCTAGAAAAAAGCATCCAAACTGTTTGCTTTCCTAAATCTTGTGCTGCATTTTTTATTCGCCGCGCTGCCGATTCTGACGGTATTTGTGCTGCTGCTGGGGGCACGGCTGCCTGCGGGACGGGCCATGCCGATTGCCTATCTAGTCACGGTGGCGATCGCCCTCTGGATCTGGCGCGTTCCACCGGTTTGGGTGGCGGCTTCTAGTATCCAGGGCTTGTTTATTGCGCTGGAAATTCTCTACATCGTGTTTGGGGCAGTGCTGCTGCTGAACACATTGCAGGCATCGGGCGCGATTCAGGCGATTCGGCGGAGCCTGCTGTCGATTTCGGGCGATCGCCGGGTGCAGGTGATTATCATTGCATGGCTCTTTGGCAGCTTTATCGAAGGGGCATCGGGCTTTGGCACGCCAGCGGTGATCTGCGTACCGCTGCTGGTGGCCATTGGCTTTCCGGCGATGGCGGCGGTGCTGGCAGCGCTGATTATCCAGAGTACGCCGTCTACCTTTGGCGCGGTGGGTACGCCTGTGATGATCGGCATCGACGCGGGGCTGGCGGGCGTGGAAGCAGTGCAGGCGCAGGCCGCCGCGCTGGGGCTGAGCTATCCGCAATATCTCAAGGCGATCGGAACCGTTGCGGGCACACTGCATGGCATCGTCGGCACATTGATTCCGCTGATTCTTTGCATCATGCTGACGGTCTTTTTTGGCGATCGCCCCTCGATTCGTCAGGGGTTGGCGGCGTGGAAATTTGCGCTGTTTGCGGGGCTGGCCTTCACCGTGCCCTACGCGCTGACGGCGCGGGTGCTGGGGCCAGAGTTTCCCACAATCATCGGTGGGCTGCTGGGGCTGGCGATTGTCGTTCCCGTGGCGCGGGCGGGCTGGCTATTGCCGCCAGAGTCCTGGGACTTTCCGCCGAGGGAGCAATGGGACGATTCGTGGCAGGGCAGCACCACGCCGCAGCTAACGGGCGATCGCCCCCTGATGAATCGCGTCAAGGCCTGGCTGCCCTACGTGCTGGTGGGGCTGCTGCTGGTAATTTCGCGGGTAGTGCCGCCTGTGCAATCGGCCCTCCGCGCCGCGCAGATTCGCTGGCCAGAGATTTTGGGTACTCCGCTGACGGCGACGATTTTGCCGCTCTATCTGCCGCCGACGATTTTGTTGTTGGTGGTGGGTATCACTTACTTCCTGCACCAGATGAAGCCCGTGGACTTGCGGGGGGCGATCGCCGAGGCGCTGCCCGTCATTCGCAAGGTGACGCTGGCGCTGGGCGCAGCCGTGCTGATGGCGCGAGTCTTTATCAACTCCGGCACCAACGACAGCGGACTGGCTAGTATGCCGCTCACGCTGGCAGATACCATGTCGGCGATCGCCGGACAAAGCTGGCCCCTGTTTGCTCCGCTGGTGGGGCTGATCGGCGCGTTTGTCGCAGGCAGCGTCACCGTCAGCAATATGATGTTTTCGCTGTTTCAGTTTGGCGTAGCGGATCAGCTCAGCCTTTCCACCACGCTGGTTCTAGCGCTTCAGTGTGTCGGCGCGTCGGCCGGCAACATGATTTGCGTGTCCAATATTGTCGCCGCTGCTGCCACCGTTGGGCTGCTGGGGCGCGAAGGCTCGATTATCCGAAAGCTGCTGCTGCCTTCGCTCTATTACATCGGGCTGGGCGGGCTGCTGGGGCTGGCGTGGCAGGTTTGGGGGGGCGGGTGAAGAGGGAAGAAGGAAGAAGGAAGAACGAAGAGGGAAGAAGGAAGAAGGAAGAGGGAAGAGGGAAGAGGGAAAATTTGGATTGGGAGGTTGGTGCAAAATCCAAAATCGCAAATCCAAAATCCAAAATCGCAAATCTAAAGTCGAGACTTGGATATCAGAGGAGCTGGGCGAGCAGGTCGCGGTGGATGGCGGCGCGATCGCCAAGGGCAGCGAGTTGGTCGGCAGAGAGTCCGTCTCCGTTGGCGTAGAGATCGATCCAGGTGCGGCTGATGGCCGCAGCATCGTCGGGAATTTGATCCAGTTCCCAGCCGGGAAGCTGATATTCGTCCATCAGGCGGCTCACCTTAGGGTCATAGCTGATGGCAAAGCAGCGGCACTGATGGGCGGCGGCCATGATCAGACCGTGCAGGCGCATAGCGATCGCCATTTCCACGCCTTGAAACAGCCCGGCAAGCTGGAGCGGGTCGGTGAGCGTTAGAACGGTGCTGTGGTCGGGCAGATAACTATGCAGCGTTTGGGCGATCGCCCCATCTTGTGCGGGCTGGAAGGGAACCAGCAGCACATGGGTCTGGGTTGCCTGCTGAAACATGGCCAGGGCCCGTCCCAGCCTGTGCAATCGGGCCTCGGTCAATGCGGCGTGGGGACGCAGGGCAACGGCCACACGCGGCGCGGGCAAATCCCACAGCCCCGGCACCGGCCGACCCTGCAACACCCACACCGGGTCGGGAGCCAATGTTACAGGTATACCCCAGGCGGTGAGCAGTTCCGCAGAGGGGCGATCGCGCACACTCACGCCCTGACATCCAGTAAACGCTCGCCGGGCCAGCCACCGACTGGGCGCACGATGCAGCGGCCCCACGCCCTGGGCCCAGGCGATCGTCTTCAGCCCCAGGCGCTGGGCCGTCAGCATCAGCCCGCCATAATACCAGGGATTCACGGCGCTGGTCGCGTCTTGCATGAGGCTGCCGCCACCCCAGATAAAGGCATCCGACCGACGGAGTGCTTGCAGAACTTGTGCAACA
Organism: Thermoleptolyngbya sp. C42_A2020_037; assembly: GCF_015272455.1. NCBI lineage: Bacteria > Bacillati > Cyanobacteriota > Cyanophyceae > Oculatellales > Oculatellaceae > Thermoleptolyngbya > Thermoleptolyngbya sp. C42_A2020_037. Next base: position 78,816 of record NZ_JACYLP010000035.1, on the reverse strand, counting down.
TTCATGCGATCGCACGCCTCCACCCCAAACCGAGTTGCCGTCTCCGCCGGATCGCCCGACAGCACCAGCGGCGTTACCTGGGGCGGCAGCATTTGCAGCAGCGCCGCCAACAGCGCCTCGTCGCCGCCATTCCCCTTGCCATAGTAGCCACACAAAACCGCTCGCATGGATTGTTTATACTAAACCTTGAACTTCCCTCTTCCCTCTTCCTTCTTCGTTCTTCTTTTTTCCTTTTTCCCTCTTCCCTTCCGTTCCCCCAAAAATCATGCCACGAGTTGTCCCCGGTTCTGCCTATGCACGCCCTCTCAATTCCCACCTGGATCATTCATATTTCAAGCGTGGTGGAATGGATCGCCGCTATCTGGCTGGTGTGGGTCTATGCTGACGTGTCGCAGCAGCCCGCCTGGCGATCGCTCTCCTGGGGAATGCTGCCCGTGCTGATTAGCGCCATGTGTGCCTGCACCTGGCACTTTTTCGACAATGCGCCCCAGTTGGAGTGGCTGGTGACGGTGCAGGCGGCGACGACCGTTCTGGGCAATGTTACGCTTTGCATTGCCGGCTGGTGGATTTGGCGATCTACTCGACCTGCCAGGGAATAGGGCAGAAAAATTAGGGCAAAGAGATTGGGGCAAAAAATAAGGGCAAGGGGCGATCGCCCAACTTAACCCTCCAGTTCTTTCACCAAACTCCCAAAATCCAAGATCCAAAATCCTGAGAGCCTGGGCTATCCCTCACAACTACCCCTCGCTACTCTTGGACTGCCCCCGCTGCGTGAAATCCTCTGGGCGCAGGTTCGAGAGAAAGTCGCGGAAGGCCTGGCGCTCTGCTTCGTCGGCATCCGTGTCCACTGGGTAAGACGCATCGGCAACGACCTCCTCCATCACCCAGATGGGGCTGCGCGTGCGGATGGCAATCACGATCGCATCACTGGGACGAGCGTCGATTTCTTTGCGGACTTCGCCCTGGCGAATGGTCAAAATCGCGTAAAACGTATTGTCTTGAAGCGAATGAATGACAACCCGCTCAACCGTCAAGTCGCATTCATCCAGAATATTGACCAGTAAATCGTGGGTGAGGGGACGGGGCGGAGTCTGGTTCTCGATCGCGCTCATGATGGCGCGAGCCTGATCGTGGGCGATATAGATCGGAAGCTGCCGTCGTTCGGATGCGTCTCGCAGCAGCACCAAGGGGCTGCGGGAGGCTGCCTCTAGGGCAATTCCAGCGACTTTCATCTCAATCATTCATCTAGCCTCTAGAATCCGTTCAGCAAAGGGATGGAAAGGCGGGGACTGGATCTGTGAAACCCTTGAGCTTGATATAGCCTAGCACCAAGCCCAGTGGATCAGGCGGGTCGTTGAGACACGAAACTAGAAGCCAAAACCCAGTCAAAACCAGATCAAAACCTCTAATATTTGAAATGCCTACTGAGATGCCTTCGGGCGTTGCAGGAGAATGGTGTGACGCATCTTGAGAATTAAGCTCTTGAGACTTAAGCGCTCAGTTTGCGATCGCCAGCATCGAAGCAACTCCCTAGATCCTAGCCTCAGTCCAGTATGACAAGATCAGCTAATGAGTTCAATTCGTGAATTCAATAGTTCAATTCGCTTTTGGGGCTATCCGGTCGGTCTTAGAGTTGGGTTTAAGTCGGGTTGAAGTTGGGCTTACAGCGGGGTTTATAACGTTAGAACCAAAGTTTTCAGCGCTCAGCGCAAGTTTGAGGGAGTCACAGGTCGCTGAACGGTGGATTGCAGGGTTGTTTTAGTTCAAATGTATCAGTTTTTCCTGAAAAAATCATCTCCTCAACGGTTCGATTGAACTCCAGTATGCCCTGAAGCACCGACGAATCGACAGCCCCAATGCTGAAGGTTTTCCAAAAAATGTAAGGTTAAGACCGTGTAGATAAAGGAAGGCAGATCAGACGGCACAACGCTTGACAAGGGTGACCCGTTGGTTAGACCTGTCCCGATCCTCCAGTCCCTTTTCTAAGGAGATGTTGCTGTGTTCACTGGACTGATTCAAACGCTCGGAACCCTGTCTACTCTCAGCGAAACGGAGGTGCAAGTGACCTGCAAGGATGCTCGCCTGCTCCGCGATTTGGAACTGGGGGACAGCGTGGCGGTGGATGGCGTTTGCTTGACGGTGATGCGCTGTTTGGCGGATGGCTTTGTGGCGGCCGTGTCGCCCGAAACGCTGGATCGCACAGCGCTGGGACGGCGGAATGTCGAAATTCCGGTCAACCTGGAAGCCTCTCTGCGGGTGGGCAGCAAGCTGGGCGGGCATTTTGTGACGGGGCACGTAGACGGGGCGGGCTACTTAGAATCCGCTGTCCCTACGGAAACCTCCTGGGAGATGCGGTTTTCGGTGCGCGATCGCCGCGTGGCTCGCTACATTGTGCCCAAGGGCAGCATTGCGGTCAACGGCATCAGCCTGACGGTGGCCGATTGCGACGCGGCGGGCAGTTGGTTCACCGTGGCAGTGATCCCGCTGACCTATGCTGAAACGAACTTGCAGCACCTTAAGCCGGGCGATCGCGTCAACCTAGAAGGCGACATCCTGGGCAAGTACGTCGAAAAGTTTCTCCGGTTGGGAGATGCCACCCCATTCGAGGCTCAAGGATTCGAGGCTCAGGGAACAGAAGATGCGTTACCTGATTCGCTCACGCCTGCTTTTTTGGCAGAACACGGCTACTTATAGCTGGGTGTTTGTGGATAGGGTGTTTGTGGATCGCCAGCTTGTTCCCAGTTTGAGATGGAGGGGATTGAGCTAATTACTCAGCACCAGGTTGTCGCGATGCACCACGGTTTCTGCGCCTGCATAACCCAGGATTTTGGGAATGTCGTCGGAGTGGCGACCGCGAATTTGCTGGAGTTCCGCGCTGCTGTAGTTGACGATGCCACGGGCGATTTCCTGACCGCTCTGGTCGCAGAGCTGCACTGCGTCCTGGGGCTGAAATTCGCCCTCCACTTCGGCAATGCCCGCCGCCAACAGCGATTTGCCTGCCTGCCGAATGGCGTTGACTGCGCCTTTGTCTAGATAGAGCTTGCCCGCAGGAACCAGCCCGTGGGCAATCCAGCGCTTGCGGGCATTAAAGGGCTGGTTTTCTGGCTCAAACTGAGTGCCGAGGGCGGCTCCAGCGAGGATTTGGGCAATATTGTCGGGCGATCGCCCTTCGGTAATCACCGTCCGCACGCCCGCCGCCGTCGCAATCTTCGCCGCCGAGATCTTCGTCACCATGCCGCCTGTGCCCCAACTGGTGCCGCGATCGCCCACCTCTACCTGTTCTGTCAGCGCGGCGATATCGTCCACCAGGCTGATGGGCTGCGCCTCTGGGTGATAGCGTGGATCAGCGGAATAGAGCCGATCCACATCCGTCAGCAAAAACAGCCAGTCTGCCTCGACCAGGCTAGCCACCAGCGCCGACAGCGTATCGTTGTCGCCGAACTTGAGTTCCTCGACAGCCAGCGTGTCGTTTTCGTTCACAATCGGGATTACGCCTAGCTTCAGCAATTGCCGAAAGGTGCGATAGGCATTGACATAGCGGCTGCGCTGCACCAAGTCGCTGCGGGTCAGCAACACCTGGGCAATAGGCTGATCGAGGGAAGAAAAAAAGTCATCATACACCCGCATTAGCCGCCCCTGCCCCACGGCTGCCACGGCCTGCTTCATGGCAATGGTGCGAGGGCGTTCTGTCATTCCCAGTCGCGCACAGCCCACGCCCACCGCTCCAGAGGAGACGAGGATCACCTGATGCCCCTGTCGCCGCAGTTGACACAGCGCCTCAACCAGCTTGGCAATGGTGGCGATCGCCAGGTATCCGGTTTCGGGCTGCGTCAGACTGGAGGTGCCAATTTTCACCACGATTGTCTGCATTGCAGGCTGGGAAGCTGGCTGGGAACCGGGCTGGGAACCGGGCTGGGAAACCGTTTGGGTCATGGTTTGAGAACTGCGGGAATAAGAAAAGCTCTATGGAGAAAGGCTGGAAGCGCGATCGCGGAAATTCCATGCCTGAACTCTCCCACAACATTATTCCGTAATCTCAATTCCGTTATGACCTACGCACTTGCGATTAAATTTTCTGGGTGTTGGACGATTTCTCGTGGGCTGCGACCACGAGAAATCGTCCAACCGCGTAAGTCCTATCCGTGATTCGCAGATCTGGCTCCCCTTCTCCCGACCTAAAAGAAGGGGCTGGGGAATGAGGGCAGATTGAAAGCCGCACACCGCATTCAATAAAGGTCAATAGATAAAGGTCAATAAAGTCAATAAAAGAGAGCGCCAACTCCCGAATAACCCGGAAACTGACGCTCTGGCTTTAACAACTAGATTTATCGTCCAGGGACTTTATTACGCTGTCCCCGTCTGCTTACTTATTAGATTCACAGGCTTTCTCAGAGTTTCCACGATTTCTAATGTTTTCTTTATATTTCAGATGATGGAGCCAGGTTTCAAGATGTAACAGCTTCGTTACATTGATCTGGCAAACTTTTTGCAGTGGAGCCGCTAGAGTTCGCTACTATCTACGCAATGCTCTCTACGGAATGCTCCCTGGCAACTGCGTCCGACCGCCTGGGCGATCGCCCGATTTTGAGTCGCTGGCTGTCCCGTCTCTTGAATACCGCTGTAGATATTGCTCATGACGCGAGACTCCTTACCACCGCGTGATTCTGCCCATCGAGACGCTTTTTACATCAATGGCTTTCGCTCGACTGTTCGCCAGCCGCTTCAGGACAGGGCTGAGTCGCGGATGCTGCCCACTGGGCGCGTGGAGGAGCGGATAGGGGGCGATCGCCTGCTGCCCGGTGCGCCCAACATTCCAGCGGGTCGGTTTACGCCCCGACAGCGTGCCCGCCGCGCCCGCAAAGCTGCGTTGGCAACGGCTGCTTCTCGCCCTGCTTCTCGCCCCACTTCTCGTTCTGCAATGTCGCCTACGACCAAAACTCGCCCTAGGGTTCTGGTGTCGCCCGGTCTGCCCCGCCAGCGTCGTCCCCGACGGGGGCGATCGCCTTCCTCTCTTCACCGCGTTTGGCAATGGCTGAATCGTCCTGTGGCGTGGCAACGCTATCGGCAATTGGGGCGATCGCTCGCGTGGTCGCTGCTGTGGGTGCTAACGTTTTGCGGGCTAGTGGGGCTGGGGATTAAGTCGCTGGAGTGGCTGACGCGCCTGCCAGAGCCGCCCAACTGCGCCAAAATCACCTTTGCGGCGGCCGATGCCGAGCGGCTCTTTTGTGTGCGGGAGGCGGCAAAGTCGGGGCATCTCGCCGACCTGACGGCAGCCGTGAATCTGGTGGCTGCCTGGCCGGCCGATCATCCGCTCTATCGGGAAGGGCAGTCGCTATTGGCGGAGTGGTCGGCGCAGATCTTGGACGCGGCCGAGGCGCGACTAGAGAGCAGCGGTGTGCAGGAGGCGCTGTCGGTCGTGCGACACATTCCCCCCAATAGTCCGCTCTATGCCGAAGCGCAGGCGGCGATCGCCCAGTGGCAGGCGCAATGGCAGCAGGGCGAGGCAATTTGGAACAAAGCACAGGAGGCGCTGCGGAACCAGGACTGGAATCTGGCGGCGGAGCAAGTCACCGTGTTGGGGCAGGTCGAAAGCGAATACTGGCGGACGCACCGCATGGAGGCGCTGACCCGGCAGATTTTGCAAGAGCAGACGGCGCACAAGCTGCTGATCCAGGCGCGGCAGGCGGTGGGCGACCAAACTCTTACCAGCCTCCAGGCGGCGATCGCCCTGGTGCAGCAGATCGATCCGCAAACCCTGGCGTGGGAAACGGCTCAGGCTGATTTGCAAGCTTGGAGTGGGGCGCTGCTGGATCTGGCGCTGCGGCAATGGCAAGCGGGCGATCGTAGCGGGGCCCTGGCGCTGGCGCAGCAAGTGCCGCCCGATCTGGTCAATCACCTCACGGGAGAGGGGCAAAACCTGCTGCGGCTGGCCCACGCCCAGCGGCTGATTGCGGAACCAGCGACCCAATGGCTGCCGTCGTTGCGCCAGGTTTGGAGCGTGCGCGAGGCGATCGCCGCCCTCAGCGAGATCCCCGCCAGCAGCACCTTTTATGCGATCGCCCAGACCGAGCTAAACACCCAGCACGCGGTACTTGAAGATTTGCGCCAGTTGCAGACCGCGGGACTGGTGGCCAGCCTGGGGCAACGCACGACGTTGGACTGGGCCAGCCGCCTCGCTCAGCAGATCGCGCCCGATCGCCCGCGTCGCCTCCAGGCGCAAACTCTAGCCGCCCACTGGCAGCAGGAGACCCAGCGGATTCAGGACATGCCGCAGTTTTTGCAGGCACAAGCCCTAGCCGAACCAGGGCAAGTCGCCGACCTGCAAGCGGCCATCGCTGCCGCCCGCCAAATTCCTCGCAACCGCGCTCTATGGGCCGAGGCAGAGCAGGCGATCGCCACCTGGAGCCGCCAAATCCAAACCCTGGAAGATCGCCCCATTTTGGAAGAAGCCACCCGCATCGCCCAGAGCGGCAATCTTTCTCGCGCTATCCGCATGGCGGAGAAAATTGGGCGCGATCGCGCCCTCCATGCCGAAGCGCAGGCCGCCATCCAAGCCTGGAACGCCAAGCTGGAAGAAGTCCGCATTGCCGAAGACCGTAAGTATCTGGACGAAGCCCGCGCCCTGGCGGCCCGCGTGCGCCTGTCGCAAGCCATCGACACCGCCGCCCAGATCGCCCGCGATCGCCCCCTCTATGCCGAAGCCCAGCAGGCGATCGCCCAGTGGCGTGCCCAGCGCGACGAAATCCTGGCCAGCCGTCGCGCCCAGGAAGCCGAAGCCGCCAGCAGCGAAGCGACTAGGGACGAAGCCGCCAGAACCGAGTATGCACCAGCCGAAGGGGCGATCGCTCCCGAACCCTATCCTTCTGAACCTGCCTACGTCTACGAAGCACCACCGCCCTACTAGCCAGCCAAGCCTCAGTTTGCAAAAGTGTTGAAATTAGACGATCTTGCAGCCACCTATTTACCCATTTCCTGATGCCCATTTCCTGATACCCATTTCCTGACAGCGAACCCTACGGCCGGCTAAAAGCGTTTGAGGGCGATTAATTTCAAGCCAGCCAAGGATGCATTGTCTTCTAATCGATACATAAATCTATTCCCAAGCAGTCATTCCTTCAGAGCGCCATCCAGGGGCATTCCAAAAGTGTATTGGATAAATACTGGATGATGCATAGGTTCTTGATTCATAATTCAAGATAGAAATCGCAACTGTGATTCTGGTCAAACCTTTAGGGAAGGGAGAACTATGCTCCAGTCAGTGATTGTAGAGAAACTAGAAAAGTTACCTGAACCTTTGCAAACAGAAGTCCTGCACTATATCGAGTTCTTGCTAGATAAATACGTCCCGGACATGTCTGTGCAGGTTGAACCTAAGAAACGCAAAGCAGGTTTATTGAAAGGGAAGATTTGGATGGCAGATGATTTCGATGCTCCTCTTGAGGACTTAAAGGATTATATGTAATGCTATTGGATACTCATGTCCTTCTTTGGTTCCTGGAAGATGATCCCAAGCTGCCTCCACAAATTAAGCAGATGATTGAGGTCAGTAATGATGTTTTTGTGAGCATTATTGCCCTATGGGAAGTCGCGATAAAACTTTCTATTCGCAAACTGGAATTACGATTTGAGTTTCAAAAACTGACAGATTTTCTAACCGATCTTGATATTAAAATTCTGACGATTTCTTTTGAAGACATCAAGCGATATGTTGATTTGCCGCTTTACCATCGAGATCCATTTGATCGGATTCTGATTGCCCAATCCATTAACCACGCTATGAGTATTGTCAGCGCTGATCCGGCGTTTGATGCATATCCGATTCGGCGGGTATGGGCATAAGCCAATCTGAGCCTTTTTGTAGAGGATCTGTGGCTAAAAATTAAGCTAGTGGTTGGCGGATTCCATTCAGCGGTTTCCCTTAAGATAATCGCGGAGACTTGCGATCGCCCCTCATCCCCCTCATCTGGCGAATGAACTAAAGCCCATGAAACTTGGACAATGGATCGGGCTGCTGGCCTTGATTGCGGCCATCTATATTCTCTGGTCGATTCAGCAATTGCTGCTGCTGATGTTTGTTGGCGTTGTCTTTGCCACAGCGCTGAATCGGCTGGTGCGCTGGATGGGCAAGCATGGCGTTCCACGCGGGGCCGCGTCGATTTTCTCCATTGTGGGTCTGCTGCTAATCATGACGCTGTTTGTGGCGATCATCGTGCCGCCGTTTCTGGATCAGTTTCAACTGCTGACGGAGCTTGTGCCCCAGGGGTTGAGCCAGCTTCGGCTGGGGCTGGACTGGCTCACTGAGCGGCTACCGGGTGGCGCATCCGAACTAGTGCCCAACTTCAACGAGCTGTTTAATCAGCTTCAGCCGTTTGTGTCGGGGCTGGCAAACAATTTTTTCCGGGCATTTTCTGGATTCTTTAACGTCGGCATTAGCTTCCTGTTTGTGCTGATGCTGACCATTATGCTGCTGATCAACCCCCACCCCTATCGCCAGGGATTTTTGCGGCTCGTGCCGTCGTTTTATCGCCGCCGCGCCGACGAGATTCTGACGCTGTGCGAAGAAGATTTGGTGGGCTGGATCATTGGCACGCTGATCAACATGGTGGTGATTGCCATCGTCAGCGGCATCGTGCTGCACATTTTGGGCGTGAAGCTGGTGCTGGCCAATGCGCTGGTGGCAGGGCTGATGGAGGCGATTCCCAACCTGGGGCCCGTGCTGAGTACCATTGCACCTGTGGCGATCGCCCTGATCGATTCCCCCGTCAAGGCGCTGGGCGTGCTGATTGCCTACATTTTGATTCAGCAGCTTGAGCAGTTTCTCTTAGTACCCCTGGTGATGGGGCATCAGGTGTCGCTGCTGCCCGCGGTGACGCTGTTGGCTCAGTTTGCCTTTGCGTCCTTTTTTGGATTTTTGGGGCTGTTTCTGGCGATTCCACTGGTGATCATTGTCCGCATCTTGCTGCGCGAAGTGGTGATTCACGATGTGCTGGATCAGTGGACGAATCCTGAATTTGAGCATCGGGAACAAGAAAGCCACTTGTTAGACAACCAAGAGGGGGCGATCGCTCCTACGGCCTGCTCATCCGGCTGTTCTACCCATACGCCTCCCCATAGCGCCACCGCCGCCGAGTCTCCAGACGCAACCCACCCGCCCAAGAACCCGCCGAAGAATCCGCCGAAGAACCCGGACGATGCGATCGCTGAAACCAGCTATATCGCTGACAATCCAGGCCGTTCAGACCCTTCGGCGGAGTCTGGCTCCCCAGACGGAAGCTCCGAGCAAAGCAATTAGCCATCTTTTCCCCGGCCTTCCCCAAACCATTTCTCCCAGACTGAGTGCCCAAATTTGCCCCAAAACGCCATAAAACGTTAAAGATGAAATAAGTTGCCGGGGGAGATGGGTATAAATGCGATACCATCTCACATAACTTGCAAACTGTGTAAAGTACAATACGGTCAATGGAGCAAGAGTCTCTACCCACTGAGGTTATTCTCAGCCACCCGCGCCAGACCATCGGCAGTCTAAAGCTGGACTGGAACCCACAGCCGGGAACCTATCTCGATGTTGCGGGAGAAACCTACGCCGTTCTGGAGCGCCACCACTGCTATCAATACAAGCGGGGCAAATATCGGCTGCACAAGATCGCGCTATACGTGCAGGCGGCTCCCCGACCCGAAGAACGAAGCTGGTTTCAGGGGCGCTGGGTGTTGGGCAATGCCAACTGTGCCTATAGCGCCCATTCTGAACTGGTGCGCTGTGCAGTAAATCCCGATGGGCCGTGTCAGGACTGTCGCTTTTTTGAACCCGCGACCTAGTAGACTTGACAAAGCTCAACAAAGCTCAACAAAGCTCGACAAAACTTCCGGATAAAACTCCCCAACCCGACTCATGGATCAGCAATTGGCGCAGCTTTTGGTAAATGGCGTGGCGATCGGCAGCGTGATTGCGCTGGCGGCGGTGGGGCTGACGCTGACCTACGGCATTTTGCGGCTGGCAAACTTTGCCCACGGCGACCTGATGACGCTGGGTGCCTATCTGACGCTGACGGCAAACCTGAACGGCGTGAATATCTGGCTATCGATCTTGATTGGGGCAGTGCTGACGATTGGGGTGGCGCTGCTGTGCGAAAAGCTGCTGTGGTCGCCCATGCGCGATCGCCGCGCCTCGTCTACCACGCTGATTATCATTTCTATTGGGCTGGCGCTGTTTTTGCGAAACGGCATCACGCTGCTCTGGGGCCCCGAAAATCGGCGCTATGACCTGCCCGTGGCGACGGCGCTGGATGTGTTTGGCGTGCGAATTGCGCCGACGCGGCTGATTGTGGTGGGGCTGGCCATTTTGGCGATCGCCGCTCTGCACTATCTGCTGCAACATACCAAAATTGGCAAAGCCATGCGGGCCGTCGCGGACAACACCGACCTGGCGCGGGTATCGGGCATCAACGTCGATTGGGTGGTGATCTGGACATGGGTGCTGGCGGCGGGGCTGACGGCGATCGCCGGCGGCATGTTTGGGCTGATTACGGCCGTGCGCCCCAATATGGGCTGGTTTTTGATCATGCCGATGTTTGCGTCGGTGATTTTGGGTGGCATTGGCAATCCCTACGGGGCGATCGCCGGGGCTTACATCATCGGCATCGCGCAGGAACTGAGCACCTACGTTTTGCCCTCGGAATATAAGCTGGGCGTGGCGCTGATGGTGATGATTCTGGTGCTGCTGGTACGGCCGCAGGGGCTATTTCGCGGCATGATTTAGCAGCACTGCAAAGGCATTGCTAAATCCAAACAATCAAAATCCAGCCTAGATTACAGCCTAGAGCAGTGTCATGGTTTAGTTTTAGAGTGATGCCTTGTCTCGTAGTAAGCGATTCAGCGCTAAAGCGCTTACTACCAACCCAGGTTCTAGCTGTGACACAGCACTAGATTAACTGCTCCAGTGCTGCTTGCAGATCCTGCGTTAGGTCTGCAACTGCCTGCTTCGCCGAGGTGTGATCCCGCTGGTAGTCCAACTGGCGATCGCTCACACAAATCGGCGTTCCCACCGTCACACGGCTCCGTCGCCAGCCCAAACGCGGACGGGCAGGCATGTCGTCGCCCTTGATCCGCGCCACCAGGTCAAACATCAGCAGCGCCATTTCGGCAAAGCGCTCCGCCGTTGGCTGGTTCTGGAGATAATCCGCTGTCACCGCCACAAAGCTTTCCACCAGACGCATGTGTCGCAGGCGAATTTCTGCCTCCTCTGCGCCCCAATCGGCCAGTCCGCGCTGGAATGGGGACAGAGCCGCGAAATCTGAAGGCAGGTCTTCTCGATAAATCGCGTTCCAGCCTGCTTCTTCTAGCCGACGGCAGCGGTCGATAATGGTGCCCTGCGCTTCCAGGCGAAAATGCGCTTCGGCAGCGCGAAGGGCGGCATCCAGCAGCGCATTCAGCCGCCGCATCAAGCGTTCATTGACGCTCTCGTCTGGCTCTGGCTTGAGATCTGCTTCAGGGGTTAGATATTGCGGGTAGAAACGACGGTAAAATCCCTCCATTTCCGACAGCAGGTGATTCGCTAGCCGCAGTACCCGCTGATAGCGAATGTCTTCGGTCGGCGTTGCGTCCTGCGTCAGTGGCGGCAAGCCCGTGTCTCGCTCTAGCCGACTCAGCAGCCGATCGAGCTTTGACCAGATGGGCTTGGGGTAGGTGTAGCGAATGCCAATCGGCACAATGTAGACCTGTTCGGCCCGCCCCTTTTTTCGCAGATCCTCCGCGCACCAAAAGCCCAACTGCGCCACGCCGGGTTCCAGCGGGCTGACGACTTCGCTATGTCCGTTGGTTGCGCCTTCGGGGGCGATCGCCAAGGGAAACTGTCCGTTGATCAATAGCTCCCGCGCCGCCCGCAGACCCGTGCGATCCAGCCGCTTGCCCCGGTGAATGGGGATGCCGCCCAGCCGCGAAAACAGCCAGCCCAGCCAGTCACCGGCCCAGATGGTCATGCCCCGGTCGTAGACAAAGTGAGAATGCACGGGCGATCGCAGCGGAATGTCATGCTCTCGCGCCGCTTTGGGAACACCACTGGACAGCAGATACAGCATGGAAAACGGATCGTCTACTTCTGGATGGCGGAATGCCAAGATGAATCGAACTTCACCCGCCTGAAACCGCCTATAGAGCAACGCCAGTTCTTTGGCGTTCACAACCTCGACATGGGAAATTCCTGTCGGCAGCCACGGACGAACACGGAGCCGAAACAAGAGCGGTAATGCCGCTCGCATCGCCATTAACACCGCTGGATTAAAGCGCTGGGGAATAAACAAAAGCGCCGGAAATGCACGATGTTTTGAACAAGACACGTTCTTTCTGACCTTTGGCTTATGTGAAGCGCGACGTGAGCTAGGTTAACAATACTGGATCAAAACCGTTGTCAATACAAGGCCCCACGCTTCTGTCAGAAACGGGGGCCTCGAGAGTGTCAGAGAATCAGTCGGCTCAGAGATTAGCGCAGGGCGCTGTTCACGATTTGCCGCAGTTGGGCTTTAATTTCGGCTTCTTTCTGCGCGATGGTTGTACCCAAGTCAGCGGCTTTTTCTTCTAGCTCCACTTGCTTGAAGTGTTTTGCCTCGTTGCCCAGGGTTTCGCCTTTGGTTTTGGCATTGGCATACCAGGTTTGCGCCGTTTCAATCTGACGCTTCACTTCTTCGTAGCGATCGCCATAGCGCTCTTGCAGGCGGGTGTCCAACTCAGCAAGCTGCTGCTTTAGATGGTTATAGCGCTGCTGAAACATATCAAACATTTCCCGCTCCTTCACTGCGTTTACAACCAAGTCAATTAGCACCTTGAAGGGAGTTTTGGTGGTGGCTTCGGCTTCCGGCAGATCAACGGTTGCCAGGGCCACGGTGACTTCCTCCTCAAACTGGCGATCGGTGTGATCCAGCGTTTGCTGGAGGTCGTCGATCTGGGTTTGGGCCTGGGCGATCGCCTCCCGATGAGACTCGCCAATGCCTTCCACCACGCCTTCTACCGAGGCCGCCAGCTCTTCGGTGCGGGTCGTCGTGCGATCGCGCACCACGGCAAACACCGCCGTCAAAGCATCTTTGGCGATCGCCTTCAGTTCACCCGTTCCTTGAGAGACTTCTGTCACCGCTTCTGAAACCGCAGCCTTCACAATATCCCGAATTCGCTCTGCCCGCAGACTGCCTTCCGACTTTGCCTTTTGCAAATCTTCCTGAATGCGCTCTTTTACTGAATTTGTCATGGCTTTTCCCAACCAAACGCAACGTCATCATCGGGCAGACGCAACTCCCACAGTTCTCTACCCAACAGATCCATCCTGCCGCGTCCGGCGGCTGAGCGGGCTGATTTTGCGTTAGGGATAGCCCTACTGATGGGATGGGGAAAGCCGATGGGAGGGGGCTGGGGATTTTGGGTTTTGGATTTTGAAGGCTTTTGGCGGGAGCGTTGGAGGGAAAAGGGATTGGGCGCTTGTTCTCTAAGCCGCTAAAGTATTTCTTTACAAAAAATTCTGTTTTCAATTGTGAAAGCTGTATGAAGCTTGCAGTTCCCGTTACATTTTTTCACGTCCGAACCAAAAAGAAATCTGTGCCGTCCGCTGCTGCGTACTTGGCGTAGGGATAGCGCCTACAGCGAATCAGCCGTAAAGCGCGGAGACAGGTACAGTTTGCACTCTCAACAAGGTGAAAGCGCCCATGCAAAACAGCCAATCGGTTTGGCAACAGCTTAAGCAGCAGCAGATCACCTGTGAGCAGGCACTTGGTCTGCTGGTCAATCGACAGGGAATCGTGAATTTGCGGCTACTCGACCCGGAAGTGAGTACCCGGTTTTGGCGAGGGTTTGGCGATTGCACGCAGGCCCCGCCTGTAGTACCGCTGCTACTCTGGCGCAACTGCTACTACCTGGGCAGCCCCATCGCGCCGATGCCCGAAGTAGTGCAGCAGATGAGCGATCGCCTCAATGCCAGCATCGAAATTGTCCCCATCGCCGAAAAGAGCTATCGCCAGTGGTATCGCCTGCAAGCCCTCAACGCCAAGCGCATAAGCCAGTCAGGTGCAAAGCACTTGGTGGCCGGACAATCGGATACCGAAGACCTAAGCGAAGTCGCTGAACTGCACCTGTCGCAGGTCGATAACCAGATCGAGCGCATCCGCACGCTGATTGCCAGCGCCCTCCGCAACCGCGCCAGCGACATTCACCTGGAGCCGTCGGTCGATGGGCTGGCGGTGCGCTTTCGCATCGACGGCATTTTGCGACACGTTACCACGCTGCCACCCGACCTCAGCCGCAAGGTGATCGTGGCGCTCAAGGTAATGTGCGAAATGGACATCGCCGAGAGCCGCCGTCCCCAAGACGGGCGCATCAGCGAGAAGTACATGACTGGTCAGCAGGAAGAAGGGCTGGATCTGCGCGTTAGCACGCTGCCCTGCATCAGCGGGGTAAAAACAGAACCCAGCGAGAAGGCAGTGCTGCGACTCTTGCGCCAGCAAAACACCTTCCAGACCATCGCCGATTTGGGCTTTTCGGACACCGCGCGGGAGATTTACGAAAGCTGGCTGCGGGAGCCACAGGGGTTGGTTATCTTCACGGGCCCCACCGGATCGGGCAAAACCAGCACACTGTATACGAGCCTGCTGGCGATCGCCACCGAATCCGTCAACATCGTCACCGTCGAAGACCCAGTGGAATACGTCCTCCCCGGCATCACGCAAACCCAGGTGCATGAGGCAGCGGGTATGACCTTCGCGGCTGGGCTGCGGGCGATTTTGCGGCAAGACCCCGACATCATCATGGTGGGCGAAATCCGCGACAACGAAACCGCCGAAACCGCCGTCCGCTCTGCGCTCACCGGGCATTTGGTTCTCACCACGCTGCACACCAACGATGCCATCGGCGCGATTCCCCGCCTGCAAGACATCGGCCCCGACCCAGGGTTGATCAGCGACGCGCTGTTGGGCATCGTGGCTCAGCGCCTCGTCCGCAAGGTCTGTCCCCACTGCGCCGAACCCTACACGCCTACGCCCGCCGACCTGAAGCTGCTGGGGTTGCGCCCCGACGAGGCAAATCTCCAGGGCTGGAAAAAAGGGCGCGGCTGTGTACAGTGTTTCCAGTCGGGCTATCTGGGGCGCGAAGCAGTGATCGAGCTGCTGAACGTAGACGACACGGTGCGGCAGATCATCTACGAAGGCAACCTGACGCAACTGCGCCGCTATCTGGCAGAAAGCCAGTTCGAGTCGTTCCGCGTTGCCGCCATCCAGAAAATCACGCAGGGCATCACCACCGTCGAAGAGGTGCGGCGCGTGCTGCCCCACAGCGCCTTTTTCCGGCGGGTTACCCAACCCCTGCCGCCGCGTCCAGCCGGTGCGTCGCTGCTGAAAACGGGGTAAAGCGGTGTGGAAAAGGTCAGAAGTCCGGTATCACAAGTCCGGTGTCAGGAGTTGGTTGAGCGTTTGGGTGAAGGTGTCGCGGCCGAAGCGGGCGATCGCCCCGCGTCTTAGCTCGGCGGGCTGATACAGCAGCGGGTTGGGATGTGTGCCCTGCAAAAGCTGGATTAGGGTGTGGGCGATCGCCTCCGTATCCGTCGGGTTGACCAGTGCGCCCAGTTCCCCGTGAGCCAGTGCGTCGATTGCGCCGTCCTGGTTGCCGCCCAGGGCGGGCTTGCCGCAGGCGATCGCTTCCAGATACACAATGCCAAAGCCTTCGCCCTGGCTGGGCATGGCAAACACATCACACAGGTTGTAGTGGTCGCAAAGTTCGGCATCGGGCACAAAGCCCGCCAGCGTGACGCAATCTTGCAGCCCCAGCGCGGCGATTTTTGCCTCAATGCGGGGGCGATCGCCGCCTTTGCCCACCAGGACGTAATGCACTCGCGGCAGCGCCCGACGAATGCGGGGCAGCGCCTCTAGCACTGCGTCGTAACCCTTGTGGCGCGTGCCGCCCACCAGCCGTGCCACCGTCAGCACGATGGGCTGATCCGCCTGCAACCCGTAGCGCTGGAGCAGATAATCGGGCTTGGGCGCGGGGCGAAATCGCTGTGCGTCGATTGTGCAGGGCAAGAGGGCAACTTTGGCGGGATCGAGCCGCTGTTCGGCAATCAGGCGATCGCGGGTGTAGCCGCTGATGGACACGACTCGGTTGGCGGCGTGCAGGGCGGCTTTTTGCAGCGGATTTTGCACGTTCCACGCATCAATGCCGTAGACAAAAATCCAGTAGGGAATGCCCGCCAGTCGCCGCAGCATCAGGGCTACGGGCGCGAAGTGCAGGTGTCCACAGAGGATCAAATCTGGGCGATCGCCCAGTGCCGCAGTTATCAGGCTTGCGGCAAACCCTGGCGTTTTCAATGCATCGGGCAATTCCCCAAAATAGCGAAAAGTAAGATTCGGCATCTTATCTAGATCGCCATTTCCTGCTCTATCGCGCTTGTTGAGGACGATCGTCTGACGACAGGGCTGGCTGGCGATCGCCCGCAGCAGATCTTGCAAATAGCGCTGGATGCCGCCCTGAAACTCGAATAAGTTGGGAACCCAGCAGTGGAGCCGCAATTCTCTTTCTGCTTCAGGCTTCACTTGCGGATCACCCAGTGAAAAATATGCCAAAACTTATCTTCGCCCATTGCGGTTTTACCTGGATGCGCTTCTTCTTCCAGCATCTCGATGGTGAAGGGTTGCAGCAGCGCCTCGACCTGCGCCCGCGTGTGGTGGGTCATGTGGTCATAGGCTGCCCAGGAGTCGCGATCGCCAAAGATCTGCCCACACATCCGCCCGCCAGGACGCAGCGCGTAGGTCAGCGTTTGCCAGAGGGCAGGAAACTCGTCGGGTGGGCAAAAGGGCAGACAAAAGCTGGCGTTGATCAAGTCCAGGTTTGCAGGTAAGATAAGTTCCTCAAAGCGCTGTACGCGGGTTTCCAGGAGATTTTGAGCAATCGCCTCCTGGAGGTCTGGGCGCGACTGCAAGCGGGCGATCGCCTCCGGCTCGCCATCCATCGCCAACACGCGCCAGCCCCGCCGCACCAGTTCTGCCGTGTCGCGCCCTTCGCCACAGCCGATGTCCACCGCAAACCCTGTAAAGCGTTCAAGACCAGCCGTCTCAGCTTCGGCATCAAACAAACTGAGCGATCGCAGCAGGGTTTCTCGTGGCGGACGACCTGCCATCAGGTCGTAATAGTCGCTCCAGGTATGGGGACTGTCGGCATGACCCACGGGCAGAGGCGCGGCATCGGGCAAGTTAGCCATAGATTTTCAGCAAGCGGCGTGAACATCCTGGTTATAGCATTGCTGTTCGCGTTGCAGCGCTAGCCCTGAATGAGTCTGAGCAGGTCGTTGTCCCGATTGAGCCAGCGTTGCAGAAACACGCGCTGGGACGGATCGCGAGTGACGCGGCGATAGCGATAGTCGATGCGGGCCTGGCAGAGCCGCTGGGCGAGATCGAGATGGGCTGCCTGGGCGGTTCCCGCAGAGTTCGCTTCGCGAATCGCCCGCTGGGTGACGGGGCCAAACACGCGATCCACCCGCAAGCCCAGGATTTCTTGTAAAAACATCGTCGCGCCGCCCACGCCAAAGCTGACGGCTGTGTCGAAATGGGCGATCGCCAGCGGCCGCTGCATCATGCCGCATCGCGCTGGCTGCCAGTAGAGGCGTTCATAAATTTCGCGCACCTCGGCTTCAGAAATCAACTGCACGCTTTGCATCGGTAGCCTTTTGCCCTGGCGATAGGCGCGATAGGTGGCGGTGGTAATGCCGCAATTCGTCTCGCCGCCGCGATCGGCTGGATGGTTGACATAGCCGCCCTCCCACCGCAGCGTAAAGCGCAGCGCCTCCTGGAAAATTTGCGCTTCTGTTAGCGCTGGACTGGGCGCAAGCGACGGGGTTGAATGAGGGACAGGCTGGGGCGGCGGTTGCGAAATGGGCGCAGGTTGGGCGATCGCCGTGGGACTGGGCGTAGGGTTTAGCGTAGGCGTTGGATTGGGTGCAGGTTGGGCGATCGCCGTGGAACTGGTCGCGGGACTGGGCGCAGGCGTTGGCGGGGTGTGAACCGTGGGCAGACCAAGCAGCAGGCTGGCTGACTGGGGCGATAGCTCGTCGGGGACCAGCCTGTGCTTTTCGGTAAAGGCGCGGTACGCAACGTCGGTGGGGTGATTCCAGTCGCCTGTGGCCGCGCCGACTGTGTGCCCAATCCGGTTTAGCGAAGCCTGCACCGACTGCACCAGCGCCCGATTGCTGCGAATCGAGCCAATGGTGTAGCTCATCGTGTTGGCGGCGATCGCCCGCAGCGTCAGTCCGTCCATCGTAACCGCCCTTCTAGGTCGTGTACTCAGCGTTGATCTTCACATAGTCATAGCTGAGGTCGCAGCCCCAGGCCATCCCCACCCCAGGGCCGCTGCCAATGCTGACAGACACCAGCACTGTATCGGTTTTCAGGTATTCCCCAGCGGCGGCTTGCTTCATATAGTTACTGGCGGCGGGGCGGTCAAACGGCAGCGGCTGCCCGCGATCCATCAGCAAAAAGTCGCCCAGCTTCACCTGAAGTTCGCCCTGGTCAAACGGCACCCCGGCCCGTCCAGCGGCAGCGGCGATCCGGCCCCAGTTTGGGTCGCGCCCAAACACCGCCGATTTAAACAGGGACGACCCGGCGATTGTGCGGGCCACCTGGCGGGCGGCTGCGTCGTCGGGTGCGCCGCTGACTCGAATTTCCAGCAGGCAGGTTGCGCCTTCGCCATCGCGGGCGATCGCCTTGGCCATTCGCATACACACCTCCGTCAGCATTCCCTCCAGTCGCTCGGCATCGGGGCCCGGCTCGGTAATCGCGGGCGTGCGAGATTCGCCGTTGGCCAGCGCCAGCAGCGTGTCGTTGGTGCTGGTGTCGCCGTCTACGGTGATTTGGTTAAAGCTCTTGTCGGCGGCGCGGCTCAGCATTTGCTGCCAGAGGTGGGGCGAAACGGTCGCGTCGCAGGTGACAAACGCCAGCATTGTCGCCATGTTGGGGTGGATCATGCCGGAGCCTTTGCAGATGCCGCCAATTCGCACTGGGCGACCGTCCAGCGTCGTTTCCAGCGCCACGCTCTTGGTCACGAGGTCGGTGGTAATGATGGCTTTGGCGGCGGCATCGGAGCCGTCGGGCGTGGCGGCGGCCACCAGATTGGGAATGCCCGACCGTAGCTGCTCCATGCGGATGCGCTGCCCAATCACGCCCGTCGAAGCCACCAGCACTTGCTCTGCCGGAATGTTCAGCGCCGCTGCCAAAAGTTGGGCGCTTTCCACCGCATCTTCCCAGCCCTGGGAACCCGTCGCCGCATTTGCCTGCCCCGCATTGCACAGAATAGCCCGCGCCGTCGCTTTCGCCTCTAGCCGCTGACGGCAATAGTCCACGCAGGCTGCCTTCACCTGGCTGGTGGTAAACACCCCAGCGGCGATCGCCTCCACTTCCGAATAAATCAGCGCCAGATCCGGCGCACCCGACGGCTTCAGCCCTGCGGCAATGCCCGCCGCCCGATAGCCCTTCGGTGCGGTCACTCCACCCGGAATTTCGTGCCACTCAGCCATGTTTAACCCCTGCTTGATGCGGAAACAACTCAACAGATCAAAATCCACGGAGGATTGCAATCTACGGATCAAAGGCTAAAGGATAAATCAGAAACAGACTGTGTAGGCGCGATCGTTCATAAACGTATATGGAGATGGAGGATTCAACTGCGCTGGCGCTCTTTCCCTTTGGCAGAAGCGTCCAAAAAATTGGGCGATCGCCGCTCTGCCTCTGACATTGGCATGGGGGGTGGATCAAAGGCAATCGCCCACCGCGCATTCCGCACCAACTGCCGCACCGCAATCAGATACATCTCTGCATCGTTGCGCCGCCGAAACCGAGCCACGGCAATCGTTTGACAATTGGGCAGCAGACGATAGACCACCCACGGATGAAGCTGGTCGTAATAGCTCATAGTATTTTTGTTAGGAGAAATGAGACACTGGGGCAGGACAGCCCGCTGCAACTTTGGGCTGTTCTCTGCCGTTAAACATAAACGCCATTATGACGTGTCAATTAGGCGTACGTCAATATGGCGTGTGAAATTTGAATGGATGAGTAAAGATAAGCGACCGCAAGACAGTGACTCCCCAATTGAAAAACTCAGGATTCAGCGCACGAATTTGTCGCAGGCTGAATTTGCTGTTCACTGCGGTATTCCGCTACGAACCTATCAGCGTTGGATATCTGGAGAGACAGAGGCAAAGCTCACTCCGCAACAGTGGAAGACGCTTATGCAAGTCTTAAATGTCCAGTCTGTGGATGAAATCCCTGACAACTTCGCGCCAAGTTAATTGATCGCTTTATCTCCATGCATCAAAGCCTTGCGGGGCGGTGCGTTACGGCTACACCTAACAGCACCCTACAAGTCAACTTGTCTATGGCTCCCAGCTTAAAAGCGCTCTGAACATGTATGTCTGTGCAACGGGTATCCCGGCTGTCCCAAAGGCGCAAGGCTGATTCTAAAATCGAGAAGCGAATCATCAACCTGCGCTTTTACCCCAGACCGACCGTGGCAGCCAAACCTCCCAATTCTGCAACTGCTTCTCCCCAAGCCCCTACGCCAGCGCAGCGGGCCGCCGAACTGCGGAACCTGCTGAACCAGGCCAGCTACGAATATTACGTGCTGGATGCGCCGCAGTTGCCGGATGCCGTGTATGACCAGCTTTATCGAGAGCTTCAGGAACTCGAAGCGGCCCACCCAGATCTCATTTCGCCCGACAGTCCCACCCAGCGCGTGGGCGATCGCCCCTCGTCCCAGTTCACCTCCGTCCGCCACAACATTCCGCTCTACAGCCTGGAGAATGCTTTTAACCTAGAAGAAGTTGCTACCTGGGACACCCGCTGGCGACGCTATTACGCCACCGTTGCCGATGAGCCGCCCACACTGCCCGACTCGGCCTATGTTTGCGAGCTAAAAATCGACGGCTCTGCCCTGGCGCTGACCTACGAAAACGGGCTGCTGGTGCGCGGGGCGACGCGGGGCGACGGCGTGACGGGGGAAGACATTACGCCCAACGTGCGGACGATTCGCTCGATTCCGCTGCGGCTGAAGGGCGAGAACCTGCCGCCTGTGGTGGAGGTGCGGGGCGAGGCGTTTTTGCCGCTGGACGTGTTTCAGCAGATTAACCAGGAGCGCGAGGAAGCGGGCGAGGCGCTGTTTGCCAATCCGCGCAACGCGGCGGCGGGAACCCTGCGCCAGTTGGATTCGCGAATTGTGGCGCGGCGACGGCTCGACTTTTTTGCCTACACGCTGCATCTTGCAGGAGATGGGGATTTCCCTAAGCCTACGTCTCAGTGGGAAGCGCTGGATCTGCTGCAAACGCTGGGCTTTCGGGTGAATCCGAACCGCAAGCTGTGCGAATCTTTGGCGGAGGTGCGCCAGTTTGCCGACCACTGGGAGCGGGCCCGGTTTGACCTGCCCTACCTCACCGATGGGCTGGTGATCAAGCTGAACGGGCTGGCGTTGCAGGAACGGCTGGGCTTTACCCAAAAGTTTCCGCGCTGGGCGATCGCCCTCAAGTATCCCGCTGAGGAAGCGCCGACCGTGGTGCAGGGCATTTCGGTGCAGGTGGGGCGCACGGGCGCGGTGACTCCGGTGGCAGAGCTGGCCCCGGTGCAGCTTGCGGGCACGACCGTCTCGCGGGCGACGCTGCATAATGCCGACTTCATCGCGGCGCTGGATGTGCGCGTGGGCGATACGGTGATTGTGCGAAAGGCGGGCGAAATCATTCCCGAAGTGGTGCGCGTGCTGCCGGAACTGCGACCCGCCGGGGCGGAGCCGTTTCAGATGCCGACCGAGTGCCCCGTGTGCGGACAGCCGCTGGTGCGCCCGGAAGATGAAGCCGTCACCCGCTGCGTGAATTCATCCTGTCCGGCAATTGTGCGCGGGTCGCTGGTTCACTGGGCATCGCGGCAGGCGCTCGATATCAACGGGCTGGGCGAGAAGTGGGTGCAGCAGTTGGGCGATCGCGGCTTGTTGAACAGCGTGGCCGACCTGTATGACCTGACGGCGGAGCAACTGATCGGCATTGACCGGATGGGCAAAAAATCCGCCGAAAATCTGATTAGGGCGATCGCCCAATCCAAAACCCAACCCTGGTGGCGCGTCCTATTTGGTCTGGGTATCCGGCACGTCGGCGCAGTCAACGCGCAAACGCTGGCCGAAGCCTTTCCAACCGTCGAAGCCCTAGCCGCCGCTGAAGAATCGGACATTGCCGCTGTCTACGGCATTGGCCCAGAAATCGCCCGGTCGGTTTATCAGTGGTTCCGCGTGCCTGCAAACCAGGCTCTGGTGGAGCGGCTGCGGGCGGCGGGGCTGACGCTGGCAGGCGAAACGCGCCCCACCCCCGACGGGCCCCAAACCCTCGCAGGCAAGACCTTCGTGCTGACGGGCACGCTGCCCACGCTAAAACGAGACGAAGCCGCTGAACTGATTAAAGCAGCGGGCGGCAAGGTGACGGGTTCTGTCAGCAAAAAGACTGATTTCGTCGTCGTGGGCGAAGAAGCGGGGTCAAAATTGGAAAAGGCGATCGCCCTAAAAATCACCCAATTGTCAGAGGCAGATCTCCTCAAATTGTTGTCAAATTCGGAGGAAGTGCCGTCCTAAGCGTTTTTCCAAAGCCAACCTACGCCAAATCCTGACCGATGTCTGTGCCTCCTGGTTTGTTTTCGTCTGCCCTGTCCGTTCGACGCTGCCTGCGCCGATGGATTGTGGGCGTGGTTGGTCAGCAGGTTGGCAATAGCGGCGCAAGCGGGCTGAGGGTCGGGCGATCGCCACAATGCAACCCCAGACACCCCATTTGCAGCAATAAACGCTGGCGGCGGGCCCTGCTCGCATCCGCCTTTGCCCTGCCCCTAGCGCTCGTCGCCCCGCCCCTCCGCGCAGCCGAGCGGGTGCTGGTGTCGCTGGGGCCGTTTGAGCGCTCAATTTCCGTCCGCGCCCTGCGGATTTATGCCGAAGAGGGGCGCTATACCGAAAACCTGCGGGTTTATGCCCGACACTACGCCACAGAAGAACAACTCCAACAGCTCGAACAACTCCTCAAAACCCGGCTGGAGCTAAACCTGACCCCCTGGGCCGTGTCCCAGTTTCTCTATTCCGACCAGGGCGAACTGTTGCTACAACGGCTGGGCGAAGTCGTTCGCACCGGGTCCAACCTGTCGGGCAAGCGGGCACTGCGGTCGGCTCTGGTGCTAGCGGCGGCCGACGGGGAAAACGGGCTAACCCCGCTCAATGTGCTAGAGCATTTTCCAGTAGACACGATGCGGATTGACCTGACCCGCGCGTTTTCTATTATTTCGTCCATCGAACGGCTGGTGAACCAGACCAAGCAGGCCATTGATGCGATCGCCCTGATTTCCGAAGACAATGCCCGCCTGGAGCCAGTGGTTTCCACGTCCCAGATCAATCCGGTGCGTCCCGGCCGCTACACGGTTTCGCTTCAGACCCTCACGCAGGAACAGTTTCGCGGCTGTTTGAATACTGCTACCAGTCTGCATTCCCCTGCTGACTATAGCCCGACCTTTGTGGGACGACGCTTTGGCAATCGCCCGCTGGAGGTCGATCTATACCTGCCTGTCGCAGATCGTCAAAATCAGCCGCCCAATGCGATGCCGCTGGTGGTCATCTCCCACGGGCTAGGCTCCAATCGTCTCACCTTCAGCTACATTGCCCAACATCTCGCGTCCTATGGCTTTGCGGTTGCGGTGCCAGAACACCCTGGCAGCAACACCAAACGCCTAGAAGACCTGATCGACGGGATTGTTCGCAACGAAACCGAACCCGCTGAATTTGTCCAGCGCCCCCAAGACATTACCTGTCTGCTCAACACGCTGGAGCGAGACCCCCGCTTCAAGAACTTGATCGATACCGAGCAAGTGGGCGTGGTTGGACAGTCGCTCGGTGGCTACACAGCCTTTGCCATCGCGGGCACCCCGATTGATCTCAGTCGGCTAAACCAGGAATGCAAGCTTGATGAAACCCTGAACCTGTCGCTGCTGCTGCAATGTCGCCTGCAAAACTGGGTGCTGGATTCCAACAACCTGCGCGATCCCAGGGTAAAAGCCATTATCGCCATCAACACCCTGGGCAGCAGCCTGTTTGGGGAAGAAGGCTATGCGACGCTGGATGTGCCCACGCTAATCGTTGCCAGCGGAGCCGATACGGTCACCCCTGCGCTGCCGGAGCAAATTACGCCCTTTACCTGGCTGACGACACCCCACCGCTATCTGCTGCTGCTGCAAAACGCGACCCACTTTTCCGCGATCGATGTCCCCGCAGCAGACAATGTGGCGGTTAACCTGCCGCCGGAAGTCGTGGGCCCCGATCCGGCGATCGCCCATTACTATCTCCGCACCATCAGCCTCGCCTTTTTCCAAACCTATCTGAATCAGGACGAGACCTACCGCCCTTTTCTCAGCGCCCGCTACATCGAGCAACTCCAGGATGACCAGCTACCCCTCAGCATTGTGGAGCGCTTCACCCCGGATCAACTCGCTCAGGCGAATGCTCGAAAACCCTGAGTCAGGCTTACCTCAGCTTAGTTTGCAGCTTGGACGCTGTGGGACAAAGATAACGTCCCATAGGTGCTGAAGCAGCGTTGTGCCTACCTCAATGGGCAATTCTCAAGATGAGTCTTACAGAACTGGGATGCACTCGATCGCTTTTTGGTATTAGGGTTTTGATATTAGGGCTTCTCTCTCCAGCATTTTAAGGTTGCGGTACTATGAGAGAAGAAGTAAAGAAGTATGAATTCTCTGCGCCCTTGATTTAGGAGTGCTTGATTTAAGCGCTAGGTCGTTCTGCTGGACTTTTACTTCTTATTGAAAATGATCTGTATGCTTCTTTTGCACACTTCTAGAGACAGTTGGTAAACCGCTATGGTGCTATTTGGGTTTGGTAAAAAGCTGGCGCTGCCGACTCCTGAAGAGGCTTTGCCGGGGCGATCGCAGCCAATGCAGATTCAAAATCGCCACTTCGTCAACGGCAACCCGCTTCAGCCGCCATTCCCCGACGGGATGGAACTGGCGCTGTTTGGGTTGGGCTGTTTTTGGGGCGCAGAGCGCAAGTTTTGGCAGCAGGAGGGCGTATACAGCACGTCCGTAGGCTACGCAGCGGGCATCACGCCCAACCCCACTTATCAGGAAGTGTGCAGCGGTCTGACAGGGCATAACGAAGTCGTGCGCGTCGTATACGACCCGTCGGTGATTTCCTACGAAGACCTGCTCAAGGTGTTTTGGGAAAGCCACGACCCCACTCAGGGAATGCGCCAAGGGAATGACGTAGGCACGCAGTATCGCTCTGGAATTTACGTTTATTCTGAAGCCCAGCGGCAAGCCGCCGAAGCCTCTCTCCAGCGCTATCAGGCTGCTCTCAAATCAGAAGGCTATGGCAGCATCACCACTGAAATTCTGGATGCGCCAGAGTTCTATTACGCGGAGGACTATCACCAGCAGTATCTTGCCAAAAATCCGGGGGGCTATTGCGGACTGGGCGGCACCAAGGTCTGCTACCCGCCGACGACCGCCAGTGTATAGCTTGTGAGCCTTGCTGAGCCTTTATTCTGAAGCGATCGCCCACACGCTCCATCCGCTACCATCCTGCGCTAAAGCGTCTCTCGCAGATGCAACTGTGACGGGCTGGTATGGTGGGGCGTGTCCGCGTTCAGGCAGGTGGCTATGTCTGCCCCGAACCCGCTTTGCAGAGGCGATCGCCCACGCTCTCATGCAGGAACTCGCAGCCTGTGAGGACTGCAACCGTGAAGGCAAGATGTACGGCGTTTTGCTCGTCAAAGCGCAAGCTAATGAACTGTATTTTCTCAAAGCGTTTTCTGGACTGCTCAATGGCAGCAGCACCAAAGAAGGATGGGTGCCGCTCATTCCGGGACGCGATCGCATTGCTGCATTAGAACTAGAAACGCTGAGTGCGCTGCAAGCAATTAAGCAGGAGCTTATCCAGCTAGAAACTCTATCGGTTCGCCAGGTTTATCATGCTGAAAAACTCAAGTTTGAAGATGAACTAAAGCAGCTTTCGGATCTGCACCAGAATCGAAAGCAAGCCCGCGATCGCACTCGGCAGCAGTTGCGCCAGCGCCCGGAAGACGACACAGTGGCGATCGCACTTCAGGCGCTTAATCATCAAAGCCAGCAGGATGGCATCGAGCGCCGCAACTTGAAAGCAAAGTGGAATGCTATCCTCTTGCCTCTAGAGCAAGAAATTGACCAGGCAAATGCACGGATTGTAGAACTGAAACAGCAGCGCAAAAGTCTATCTCGACAACTCCAGGCAGAATTTTACACCGCTCATCATCTCACCAACTTTGCGGGCGACTCTCAACCCCTGCAAGCGCTGATGCCGTCTGTTTTTTTGCCCACCGGGACGGGCGACTGCTGCGCCCCAAAGCTTCTGCATTATGCAGCAACCCACGGACTAACGCCGATCGCCCTAGCGGAGTTTTGGTGGGGGCCGTCGCCTGCGCGAGAGCATCGGGTGCAAGGACAGTTTTATGAAGCCTGTGCAGAGCGCTGTCAGCCGCTAATGGGGTTCTTGCTGTCGGGCTTGTCGGCTCAGGTCTTGAAGACCACTGCACCGGAACCGCTAGGGATTCTATACGAAGACCCGTGGCTGTTGGCTGTCAATAAGCCCAGTGGACTGCTGTCGGTGCCCGGTCGCTATGGACAAGATAGCGCGATCGCCCGACTCCCAACCCACTCACGGCTCTATTCCACGCATCGGCTCGATCAAGACACCTCCGGCGTGCTGCTGCTGGCAAAAGACGCAGAAACTCACCGGGCGCTCCATCAGCAGTTTCAGCAGCGCCAAGTGCGAAAGAGCTACGAAGCGCTGCTATCTGGCTGTCTAGCGTCCGTTCCTGATGAAATTTGTCTGCCGCTGTGGGGCGACCCGGCCGAGCGTCCCCGGCAGCAGGTCGATGGGCAGCGGGGCAAGCCCAGCCAGACCCAAGTGCGCCTGCTTAGACAGGAGCACTGTGAATTCGATGGGGTATGGCGCAGTCGGGTAGAGCTAGTGCCTGTGACCGGGCGCACGCATCAGCTCCGGGTTCATGCGGCAGACGCGGCGGGTCTGGGAATGCCGATTTTGGGCGATCGCCTCTACGGTTGCCTAGCACACGCGCCTCGGCTCCATCTGCACGCTCACCAGATAACGGTCAAGCATCCGCAAACGCACGAAACGCTAACGCTAAAAGCTCCAGTACCGTTCTAAACCAGTACCGTTCTAGAATTATCCCCACCTTTGCGGCTCGTAGTCTGCACAATTCATCGCCTCTTCCGACAGCGCTCGCTCCGGATGTACCGTGCATTTCAAGTGATAATCGCCCGTAAAAAATCGACATTCAGAACAGGGAATCTTGTGCATTTGTTGCGCCTGGGCCAGCCCGTCTCGCCCTGCCGAAATCAGGTTCCAGACCACCAGCCCCACCATGCCCCAAGCCATCACAAAACAGACTGGAACCAGTACCAAATGCACCAGCCACAACGCTCCCTGTATCCCTTCGCGTAAACCCGTGTAGAGCAGTTCAGACACGACGGTAGTTTGAGTAGTAAAAACCTTAACTAGCTTAGGGCATCTGGGGAACCCTGCTGACAGAATGCTACATATTGCAATAACCGTCTTGGAATAACTGTCTTGAAATAACCGTTTGCCGTCTCAGGGCATGAGGCTTTATCAGAAATAAACTTTGTCAGAAATAAACGGGAGCAGGCTGTATAGGTTCCTCAGGGTTTAGCAATAGGTTCTGGCTGGTAGAGTTTGGCGATCGCCCGCAAGGTTCTATGGCTCAATCCTCTGGAACAACAAGCTGCTTGGGCTGCTTGGGAACTCTTTTTTTCATCGTGTTTGTCGTGCCTTCGATTATTTCTGGGCTATTTTCGGTCTTTCGCGGAGAAGCCTCGCTGGGGATAAAAAACTGCTCATTTAATATTACGAATGGCGCCTTTAGCTGTAAACCAGAAATTACGGCTAAGTATCAATTCCTGGACATTACAAATCTAAAAATAAAGCAAGATAAAATTACAGCCGCGATTCAAAAATTTCATGCTCAAGTCAACCAGGCAGACTGTCTTTCTGTTTATGAACAGTCTAGTGAAACGTTTCAAAAAGCCAATTCGCTGCCTCATTTCTTAATGTACTGTGACGCGATTCAGCGCAACTCTGGTAGAACAAGTGCGTTCGAGATCCTCGGCTGGGAATGGCTTCCATCCGATCATCAGGCGAATGAGTTTATCCGCGTTCATTTATGGGTTCAAGGTCAGCGTTCTAACCGAGAGGAACTGCTGGTTTGGCAAATGCAGGGCCCAAACGTACAGCTTGTGAGCCATGCCTATGGACTCATCCCCACTCAGTTTGGGGGGCGCTAATGGTCTTGCAAGAGTCTTGCCAAGCCTCAAGATTGATTGTTGAATCGTCGCTTGATACAGTGAGATTTTCTAGCGAGATTTCCTGCTTTAATTCTTGCTTTGTGGCTTAATCACAAGTGGCTTAATCACAAGTGGCTTAATCGCAATTTGTGATTCGGCAGAATGCTCTTGCAGGGAAGCCTAACGATTCAGCACCAAGGAAATATCCGTGGAGCTTTATAAAGTGGATCTTTATAAACAGGGGCTACGTCCGCTGCTGTTTGGCGGGCTGCGGGCCGACCCAGAATGGCTACACCGTCGGCTGATAGACGCACTTAGCGGGCTTGCCGAGGCAGACGCAACCCGCAATCCGCCGCTGGCCTCCTGGGTGCGACAGCAGGGTCGGCGGGCCTTTTGCAGCGCCCATCCTGCCCTCAGCCAAACGCTCTGGGGCCTGAGTTTTCAGAATCCGGTGGGGCTGGCGGCTGGATTCGATAAGGACGGACGGGTCGCGCACCTGTGGCAGGATTTTGGCTTTGGCTTTGCGGAACTAGGCACGGTCACGCTCCAGGCCCAGCCCGGAAATCCCCGCCCCCGCCTGTTCCGACTGCCTCAAGATTTGGCGGCGCTCAACCGCATGGGGTTTAACAATGAAGGAGCCGCTGCGATGGCTGCCCGCCTGAGTGCGTCTGCCATGCCCCTTCAAGACGCTGACCCCTCTGCGTTGCGGTTTCCCTTGGGGATTAATCTGGGCAAGTCCAAAGTGACCCCGCTGGAGTCTGCGGCAGAAGATTATCTCGGCAGCTTCCGGCTGCTTCAGAATTGCGGCAATTACTTTGTGGTGAATGTGTCTTCGCCCAACACGCCTGGATTGCGATCGCTCCAGGATGCCGACCAGCTTGACCGCATTTTGGGGCTATTGCAGCAAGAAAATGCAGGGCAAAAACCGCTGCTGGTGAAGATTGCGCCGGATCTCGACGAGGGGGCGATCGCCGATATTCTCGCCCTCTGCCAGACCCATCACCTGGCGGGGATCATCGCGACTAATACAACCGTTCAGCGCGATCGCCTCCACACCCAGCGCCTCGCTGCAACAGGGAAACTGCTCACGGAAGAGGCCGGCGGCATCAGCGGCGCACCCCTCCGCCAACGCTCCACGGAAATCATCCGACTGATTTATCAGAAGACCAGCGGAACCCTGCCCATCATTGGGGTTGGCGGTATTTTCACCGCTGAGGATGCCTGGGAAAAAATTACTGCGGGTGCGAGCCTAGTACAGGTCTACACGGGCTGGTTTTATGAAGGACCGTGGATGGTGCGCCGCATCCTCGACGGCCTCGCCCAAAAACTAGAGGCGCACGGTTTGAGCCACATCGAAAGGGCGATCGGGCAGAATACCTAAAAACCAGCCCTTTACAGACACACCCCCCTTGATCTCTTTATAAAGTCGTATGCTGAATGAAGTGTGAGATACATCTTGCCTCTCACCCAGTTACTTCAACACCTCAACGCCTATGCGCGTCGAATTTCGAGAATGCGACTTTTTCAACCTGTGGATCTGGTTAGAATTCACGTTGCCGCCGTCCGCAATGGAGCAGCAATACATCGATGAGATCTTTAACTCCTGGTTTTTCCTGGGCAAACTGGGCGGATTTAATGCCGAAAACTTGCAGGTTCAGGACACTGGGCTGGATATCAGCTATTTGGACTATGACAATGACCAGGCCGATGAAAGCCTCATGTCGCTGATGCACAACATGGGCGAAGTCGAGTACGAAGGCAACTGGGCCCGCTGCTGGATCGATATGGGGACTAGCGATGCCCTGGCGCTGGACGTGTTAATCAACAGTCTGAAGCAGTTCAGCAAGGACTATGTGACGATCGAGCGGCTCATTATTGGCGGCGAAAACGCAGACTGGAAAATTCCTGCCCGCAGCAACCCCGGCTTTGTAGACGAAAACTACAACAATTGAGGCGGATGTGAGGCGGATGATGAGGCGGGTAAATTGAGGCAAGCGGTTTGCTTTAAGCCATTTATGTTTAAGCCATTTATGATTTATGAACTTAGCATAGGGACTTAGCAAAAAGGGGGAGATGAAGGCGATCCATCCCACCCTTTTTGAATTGGGTTTGAATTTGGTACTTGAACTGGGCGCTTGAACCTGGCGTTTGAGCGTAGGAGAAGCATTCGGCAAGCGCTCTATGCTTCTCCTACGTCCCTAGTCTTCGTCCTCGTCGTCCTCATCGTCCTCGTCGTCAGCGTACTCGTCGGCCAATTCATCGTCTTCGAGGACACCAGAGAAGGCATCGTCACCAAAGCCGTGCGACGGACGCGGAAACTCAGTCCCTTCTCGCATTCCCAGACCTTCCGGCGGCGGAAACACGTCAAAGCCGCTGTCTAGGTCATAGCTGCGAGCGGTCAGGTCATCCAGCACCACATCACTCAGTCCCATGTCGTCCAGCGCGTCGAGGTCAACGCTAGTGGACTCTTCGTAGGCATTGAAACCCGTGCCCGCTGGAATCAGACGACCAATGATCACGTTTTCCTTCAGACCCCGCAGCCAGTCCGACTTGCCTTCGATTGCTGCTTCGGTCAGCACCCGGGTCGTTTCCTGGAAGCTGGCGGCTGAGATGAAGCTGTCGGTGTTCAGCGAGGCCTTGGTAATCCCCAGCAGCACCGGGGTATATTCCGCTGGCGCACCGCCCGTAATCGACATCGCCTCGTTTACCTGCTGAATCTGGTGCAGTTCCACCAGTTCACCCGGCAGCATGGTGGTGTCGCCCCCATCATCAACCCGCGCCTTGGAGGTCATCTGGCGCACGATTACCTCGATGTGCTTATCGGAAATTTCGATCCCCTGTGATTGATACACCGACTGCACTTCGTTCACCAGGAAGGTTTGCACCTTCTCTAGGCTGATCAGCGAGGCTTCGTGAACGCCCAGCGTTTCCCGATGCAGGTCAAAGAAAATCTCCAGGATTTCGTGGGGGTTGGCGGGGCCATCTGTCAGCGGTTCAGCAGCACCCACCTCCTGCCCATCGATGATCAGCATGTTTTGCCCCGGGCCGATGGGATACTCGGTGATTACGCCGTCCGCTTCGACGACCTTCACCTGCACCGTGTCGTCGTCGCTGTAGACCACCTGCGCCGTGCCCGGCCGCCGCGCCAGCACGCAGGCTTCTTTGGGTTTGCGGGCTTCTAGCAGTTCTTCAATCCGGGGTAGACCCTGGATGATGTCTCCGGTCTTGGCGCGTTCAAACACCAGCAGCACCAGGTTATCGCCCCGTTGCACCAGGTCGCCGTCATCGATGTGCAGCACGGCACCCGCCGATACGCGATAGGGACGCGCCAATCGCAGTTGCACCTGGGAATCGCTGACCGACAGGACTTGGCCGGACTCTTCAATGGTGACTCCATCGGCGATCGCCGCTCCGGCTACCAGCAAATCGCCCGCTTTAACGCTAGGCGTTTTGCCCTGCGTATCAACCGTCAGCTTGTCTGACTCGCGAACCACCAGAATCCGGCGGGCTGATTCGTTGCTGCCGACACCGCGCACCTCGCCACCTTCCTTACATAGGATCTCGGTGCGGGCCACTTCGTCTCCTGGCGAGATCTGATCCCCGTCTTTCACCAGCAGCGTGGTCAGCGTGCTGCCCTGGGTTTGGTCGGCAGGCACGTCGCGACGAATCACCAGCGATTCCAGAATCACCAACTGGAGGCGCAGCAGTTCAGGATCAGATTCATCAGGCACTAGCTCGATATCTGCGGCCAGTTGTGCATCTTGATCAATCTCCAGCACTAGCTGAGTCCGTAGCAGTTCCAGCCCTTCGACCGACTTGACGCGCTCACCGTCCTTATACATCGTCCGCTGCACCGCCCGGAGTTGAATTGCACGACCCGACTCCTCGCTGGTCGAAGACTGGCTGGGCACCGAAGGCTCGTCGGGCACGGAGAATTCCGTCACCGGACGCAGCAGCAGTGCTGGGCCTTCGGGCGAATCGACATATTCGACGTAGCGCAGATCCGTCAGTTCAAGTCCAGGCAGCAGTTCTTCGCCGGGGTTGGCGATCGTGCCGTTGCGGCTCATGACGGCTTCTGGGTTATCGACCATGTGCAGTTCACCTGGCTTGATCACGATTTCCCGCAGAATGTCGTTCTTTTGGGTCACTTCCACTACGCCGCTGCTCTGGCAGAAGATGTCTTTGACCACTTCGGTGCCCGCTTCCACAAACTGCCCATCTTCGACCAGCAGCAGCGAAATGTCTTTGTTCACCTCATGGGATTCTTCAGGAATCCAGAGAATCGTGCCGCCCTTGACGACTTCATAGCCCTGTTTGGCCTTGCCGCGCTTCTCTAGCTCGATGCCAGAGAACTTGATGATGCCGCCCGTCTGGGTGTGGTAGCGGTCGTCAATCAGTTCTGCCACGACCTGCTTGTTCACCACCTTGGTGCCCGGTGTGGCAATCAGGGAGAATCGCTGGTTGTGCTGGGTTTCGATGATGTAGTGTTCGCGGCCTTGCTGGCTTTCGGCAATGACGCGGGCCTGATCCAGCAGCACCGACGCGGTGATGATTTCGACTTCGCGCCCCGCTTTGCCTTCGCCATCCTGGGGCAGGCGCACCGTTCCGCCGTTTTCAGTGATCAGCTTGGTCTTGGCGAGGATGCTGTTGGCTTCGACGCGATCGCCATTCTTTACAACAGGTTCCGCGCCCGGTGGCAGGTTATACACCTCGCCCGACAGCACCCACAGCAAGCCGCCCCGCTGGGCAATGCGAGTGATGTTGCCTTGGCGATCGCGCTTCTCTTCGGGCACCAGGTCAGCAAATTTCACCTCGCCAGCCAGGTCAGAAGCCACGTCCTTACTGGCTTTTTCCGTCACCTTGCGGACACGCCCCGTCGCGGGCAGTTCCGCCAGGATTTGATCGGCCACGACCGACTCGCCTTCCTGGGCAAACAGGATGGAACCCTGAGTAATCGTGTGGGACTCCTTGCGGCTGCCTTGTTCCACAATCACTTCCACCGAGGGCGATTCGATAATCAGCGCGTCTTCGCCGTGG
Source organism: Thermoleptolyngbya sp. C42_A2020_037 (assembly GCF_015272455.1). Taxonomy (NCBI): domain Bacteria; kingdom Bacillati; phylum Cyanobacteriota; class Cyanophyceae; order Oculatellales; family Oculatellaceae; genus Thermoleptolyngbya; species Thermoleptolyngbya sp. C42_A2020_037. The sequence goes on along the minus strand of NZ_JACYLP010000035.1, from coordinate 45,391 downwards.
CGGGTGCGGAAGGGGCGAGAGCGCAGCACTTCGTCCTTACGCTTTAGCTTCAGGTGAACTGTGCCGTTGAAGCTGGCGCGGATCGTCGGAGCCTGTTCGCCCGTCACCGTGCCGCCCGTGTGGAACGTCCGCATAGTCAGCTGTGTCCCCGGTTCGCCAATCGACTGTGCTGCAATGATGCCCACGGCTTCGCCCATGTCGACTAAGTGGGCGTGCGCCAGACTCCAGCCGTAGCAACGTTGACAGACTGAGCGAGAGGCTTGGCAGGTAAGGGGCGATCGCACGACCACCTGTTCTACCTTAGCCCGACCAATCTCTTCCGCCATATCGTCGGAAATTGGCTCGTTGCGAGGAACAATCACCTCACCCGTTTCGGGATGGATCACATCCTCAGCCGGAACGCGACCCAGCAGCCGATCCTTCAGCGGAATCAGCACTCGCTCTCCGTCTGTCATGCTGCGGATGGGAATGCCGCGCTCCGTGTTGCAGTCTAGCTCCCGAATAATCACGTCCTGCGACACGTCCACCAATCGACGGGTGAGATACCCGGAGTCTGCCGTCCGCAGCGCCGTGTCTACCAGCCCCTTCCGTGCCCCGTAGGAGGAGATGATATACTCCGTCACCGTCAGCCCTTCGCGGAAGTTGGTCTTGATGGGCAGGTCAATAATTTCCCCCTGCGGATTGGCCATCAGGCCGCGCATCCCCACCAACTGACGCACCTGAGAGATGTTTCCCCGTGCGCCAGAAAACGCCATCATATAGACCGAGTTGAGCGGGTTGCTCTCACGGAAGTTGCGAACCACCGCACTGGTTAGGTCTTCGTTGGTGCTGTTCCAGGTGTCGATGACCTTCTGGAAGCGCTCTACTTCGGTAATGTCGCCGCGAGTGTAGCGCTCCTCGGTTTTGCGGATTTCGTCCTCGGCTTCGTCGAGCAGTTTGCGCTTGCTGGGCGGAACCTGCAAGTCGTCTACGCTAATCGACACCCCCGCCCGCGTAGCAAACTTGAAGCCCAAATCCTTTAGCTCGTCGGCTACCTGTGCGGTGCGGGCAGTCCCGTAGTGGGTGAAGGCCCAGGCAATCAGTCGCCGCAACTGCTTTTTATCGATCACGCGATTGCGAAACACGACGGGCTTTTCGGATCGTTGAATCGAACTTTGCTCTGTCATAGATGATGTCCCGCCCTTCAGAACTCAAAAAGGTTAGCAATACTGGGTGGCTGTCTGGCAGCTACACCGAGGTGCAGCCCGCGAAACCGGAAACGAATGGCTCAAGAAGCCCTGTAGGGCGATCGCCCTTCACCGTCCACCCCCAAACCTGACGCTACTAATCTGCCGCTCATCTCAAGGTGCGAGTAAAGTTGCGAGAGGACTGGAGGGCGATCGCTGTCAACTGCCCTAGCTGACTAGCGCTTCCTGGATCGTCTTGTGGTAGATAATGCGGCCCGGGGTCGTGCGAATGTACTGAGACACCCGGTTTCCCTCGGCATCTTCTCGGACGCGGCGATACTTGTAGAGCTTCGTTACCATACCGTCTTCAGAGCGCTGCTCTTCAATCGGCTCGTCATCCGGCTCTGGTGACTCCACCGCTCCATCAAACCGCACCCAGACATAAGCGTGCAAATCGACCTGCTGCTGCTCATAGGCGACAACTACATCATCTAGATTGGAGAAGTAGCGATCCTTGCCCTTGGTGGCATTGGGGTTTTCTGCCGTCAGATAGTAGCAGCCCAACACCATGTCCTGGCTTGGAGTCACAATCGGACGACCCGTTGCCGGAGACAGAATATTGTTCGAGGCCAGCATCAGCAGGCGAGCTTCAGCCTGGGCTTCCAGCGACAGCGGCACGTGCACCGCCATCTGGTCGCCGTCGAAGTCTGCGTTGAACGCCGGACACACTAGCGGGTGAAGTTGAATTGCTCGACCGTCTACCAGAATCGGTTCAAAGGCCTGAATCCCCAAGCGGTGCAGCGTTGGGGCACGGTTTAGCAGCACGGGGTGGCCGTCGATTACCTCTTCCAGCACGTCCCAAATCTGGGGATCGTTGCGCTGAATCAGCTTTTTCGCCGCTTTGATATTGTTCACCAAGCCCTGACGAATCAGGCGGTGGATCACAAAGGGCTGAAATAGCTCGATAGCCATTTCCTTAGGCAGACCGCACTGGTGAATCTTGAGCTTGGGGCCGACCACAATGACCGAACGACCGGAGTAGTCTACCCGCTTACCCAGCAGGTTTTGGCGGAAGCGGCCCTGTTTTCCTTCGATGATGTCCGACAGGGACTTGAGCGGGCGGTTGTTGGCTCCGACCACGGTGCGACCGCGCCGTCCATTGTCGATTAGCGCGTCCACGGCTTCTTGCAGCATCCGCTTTTCGTTGCGGACGATGATTTCTGGAGCCAGAATTTCCTGGAGCCGGGCCAGACGGTTGTTCCGGTTAATGACCCGGCGATACAAATCATTCAGGTCGGAGGTGGCAAAGCGACCGCCGTCCAATTGCACCATCGGGCGTAGATCGGGCGGAATCACCGGGATTACGTCCAGCACCATCCACTCCGGCTTGGATTGGGTAGCGATGAAGTTGTCAATCACCCGCAGCCGCTTGATCAGCTTGGCGCGTTTTTGTCCTTTAGCCGTGGCGATCTCTTCGCGGAGCTGCTCAGCCTCTTTTTCCAGATCCAGGTCTTCCAGCAGGCGTTGCAGGGCTTCTGCACCGATGCCGACTTCTACTCCGGTAAGCTGCGAGTCTTCGCTATAGAGCTGGTCTTCGATTTCGATCCACTGGTCTTCCGTCAGCAGTTGCTTGTAGCTGAGGTTTTCGGCGTTGCCGGGGCTAAGGACGACGTAGGAGTTGAAATAGACAATTTGCTCCACGTCTCGCAGTGGCATATCCAGCAGAATCGCCATGTAGCTGGGGATGCCCTTGAGGTACCAGACATGGGCAACCGGAGCCGCTAGCTTGATGTAGCCCATGCGGTGGCGGCGGACGCGAGATTCCGTCACCTCCACGCCGCAGCGCTCGCAGACGATGCCCCGGTGGCGCACCCGTTTGTATTTGCCGCAGTGACACTCCCAATCCTTGGCCGGGCCAAAAATGCGTTCGCAGAACAAGCCGTCCATTTCCGGCTTGAGGGTGCGGTAGTTAATCGTTTCCGGCTTGGTGACCTCGCCCACGACCTGTCCGTTTGGCAGGGTGCGCTCTCCCCACTGGCGAATCCGCTCTGGCGAGGCCAGCCCAATCTTCACGTAGTCAAACCGCTGTTCGATTTTGGGCATCCGTTGTCCTTCCTTCTGTAACGATGAGGCGCGTAAAAGCTTGAAGCGTATTCGAGAGACAGGCGAGTTGGAAACTGGGACAGCCTGCCTGAATTAAAGAAGCCGCAAGGTGAAAGCACTGGAGGGCGATCGCCCAGTCCCCGATTTTTGTCAGATTCGGGTGGGGCGATCGCACAACGGTTCCTCCGGCGGCTACTCGTCGCTGTCGTCCATCTCGTCCCGCGAAATCGACTCGTAGGTGGGGCGCGACGGCGCACGGCGACTGCTGACATCGGCCATCAGGTCGATTTCCACATCGCGACTGGTGCCGTCTTCCTGGGTTTGCAGCTTGTGCGCCGCAATATCCAAACAGAGCGACTGCAACTCACGCATCAGCACCTTGAAGGACTCTGGCGTACCCGGACGGGGGATCGCCTTGCCCTTCACGATGGCATTCAACGCTTCGTTGCGGCCCTGCATGTCGTCGGATTTCACCGTCAGCAGCTCTTGCAGGATATAGGCAGAACCAAAGGCCTCTAGCGCCCACACCTCCATCTCGCCAAACCGCTGACCGCCCTGCTGCGCCTTGCCGCCTAGAGGCTGCTGCGTCACCAGCGAGTACGGGCCCGTAGAGCGGGCGTGGATCTTGTCGTCCACCAGGTGAACCAGCTTCAGCATGTAGGCCTTGCCCACGGTCACAGGCTGGTCAAAGGGTTCGCCCGTGCGCCCGTCGTAGACCTGGATTTTGCCCGGATTATCGGGATTAAACACCCAGGGTTGGCCGGTCTTTTCTGCGGCCTCTTGCAGCTTGGCGTGGGTGGTCAGCCGCGAGGCTTCCTGGCCGTACATTTCGTCAAACGGAGTCATCTTGAACCGCACCCCCAGGTTTTCTGCGGCCCAGCCCATCAGACACTCAAATACCTGACCCACATTCATCCGAGACGGCACGCCCAGCGGGTTCAGCACAATGTCAACTGGGCGACCGTCGGGCAGGTAGGGCATGTCCTCCAGCGGCAAAATCCGGGAAATAATCCCCTTGTTGCCGTGGCGACCCGCCATCTTGTCGCCGACTTGAATCTTGCGCTTTTGCGCCACATAGACACGCACCACCATGTTCGCGCCAGGAGGCAGTTCGTCGCCCTGCTCACGGGTAAACACCCGCACGTCCACCACGCGACCCTTTTCGCCGTTCGGCACGCGCAGCGAGTTGTCTCGCACATCCCGCGCCTTTTCGCCAAAGATGGCCCGCAGCAGCTTTTCCTCCGGCGGCTGATCCGATTCGCCCTTGGGGGTCACCTTGCCCACCAGAATGTCCCCGGCTTCTACCCAGGCTCCGATCCGGATGATGCCCGTTTCGTCAAGCTGGCGCAGCGCATCTTCCCCCACGTTGGGAATTTCGCGGGTGATTTCTTCCGGGCCCAGCTTCGTCTGGCGAGCCTCAATCTCGTATTTTTCAATGTGGATTGAGGTGTACACGTCGTCGTAGACCAAGCGTTCGCTGATCAGAATCGCGTCTTCGTAGTTGTAACCTTCCCAGGGCATGTAGGCTACCAGGATGTTTTGACCCAGCGCGATTTCACCACCTTCGGCCGCAGAGCCATCTGCCAAAACCTGACCCGCCACGACGCGATCGCCCACATTGACAATCGGGCGCTGGTTCAAGCAGGTATCCTGGTTCGAGCGCTGATATTTTTGCAGGATGTATTCCTTCTCCCTACCGTTTTCGCCGCGCACCCGAATGCGGTTCGCATCCACATAGGACACCTCACCGTCAAACTGGTTGACGATCACCATGCCAGAGTCACGGGCAGTCTGGGCTTCCAGTCCCGTTCCCACCAGCGGGCGCTCAGGCCGCAGCAGGGGCACTGCCTGACGCTGCATGTTTGATCCCATCAGGGCGCGGTTCGCATCGTCATGCTCCAGGAACGGAATCAGAGAGGTTGCCACCGAGATAATCTGCACTGGAGAAATCGCCACATAGTCCACTTCGGCTGGCGTGGTGGTCGTGAAGTCTCGGCGATAGCGGACGGGCACTTGCTCGCCCATAATGTAGCCGTCTTCATCAACCGACACATCTCCAGGAGCCACCCGCAGGTCATCCTCCTCATCCGCCGTCATATAGACGGGCGGCTTATCCTTCAGCACCCGGCCCTCTTTGACTTCATAAAACGGTGTTTCGATAAACCCGTAGGGATTGACGCGGGCGTGGGTTGCCAGAGAGCCAATCAAGCCTGCGTTTGGGCCTTCTGGCGTTTCGATGGGGCAAATGCGTCCGTAGTGAGAGGGGTGGATATCACGCACCGCAAAGCCCGCCCGCTCTCGCGTCAGACCGCCAGGGCCCAAGGCGCTGAGGCGACGCTTGTGGGTCAACTCCGCCAGTGGATTGGTCTGATCCATGAACTGCGAGAGCTGCGAGGAGCCAAAGAACTCCTTGATCGCGGCCACCAGCGGCTTGGGGTTCACCAGCGAAGCCGGGGTCAGCGTGTCGGCATCCGATACGGTCATCCGCTCCCGGATAATCCGCTCCAGACGGTTCAGACCAACCCGCACCTGGTTTTGCAGCAGTTCGCCCACCGAGCGAACCCGGCGGTTGCCTAGGTGGTCGATGTCGTCCACCATGCCAATGTCAAATTCCAGGTTGATCAGGTAGTCAATCGCCGCCAGGATGTCCTGCGGAGTTAGCACGCGCATGGTTTCGGGCACACTCAGCCGCAGCTTCTTGTTGAGCTTGTAGCGCCCGACGCGGCCCAAGTCATACCGCTTGGGATCAAAGAAGCGGGAGTCGAGCAATTGCTGACCGCCGGACACAGTGGGCGGTTCACCAGGGCGCAGCTTGCGATATAGCTCCATCAGGGCTTCTTCTTCGCTGAACTGCCCTTCCTTGTCGATGGTTTTTTGGAAATATTCGGGATGGCGCAGCGCGTCAAAGATTTCGCCATCGCTCAAACCCAGCGCCTTCAGTAGCACTTGAGCAGAGAGCTTGCGGGTTTTGTCAATGCGAACCCACACTAGGTCATTTTTGTCTGTCTCGAACTTTAGCCAGGCCCCCCGGTTGGGGATCAGGCTGGCGTTGTAGGTGCGGCGACCGTTCTTGTCCGTTTCCGCTTTGTAGTAAACACCGGGGCTGCGGACGATCTGGTTGACAATGACGCGCTCGGCCCCGTTGATGATAAACGTACCCCGATCGGTCATCAGCGGCAGGTCGCCAATAAAAACTTCCTGTTCTTTGATCTCGCCGGTTTCTTTATTAATCAGGCGAGTGGGCACATACATCTGAACGGCGTAGGTGCTGTCTCGCCGCTTAGCCTCGTCTACGTCATACTTGGGGCGTTTCAGCTTATAGTCTTTGCCCAAGAAATGAAGTTCGAGCTTGCCCGTGTAATCCGTAATAGGAGAAAAGCTGTCTAGCTCTTCAATCAGTCCTTCTTCCAGGAACCAGCGAAAGCTTGCACGCTGGATTTCGACCAAATCGGGCAGCGTAAAGTTGGCAGTGGCTTGTGTAGTCATGCGTCTCCTCGAACAGGTCAATTCTGGGGAGCATCCCAGAGAGCAAGGCAGTAGGGTCAAAAGCGCGGTCAGGGGTTTGCAAGCTCAAGGAACAGGCGAGAATAAGGGATTCCCAATGCCGAGATGAGCTAAGATGACGTGAAACGGCGATCGCCACACAAGTTCCTGAGTTCTGAACTAGCAGAAAACAAGGGCTTGCGTGGACGCAAAGGCTCTCCAAACTGTCTCGGTGAGCCGATCGAACTCAGGGAAAAGCTCGCAGTAGAGCAAGGTGAATGTCCTGACAGGGGCAACTTCAGGCTGAACAGGCTGAACAGTGCTGAACGGTATCAATTTGAATCTCAAATCGGCTGAATGAGCTAAGCTGGGCGGACTAGGGGAAGGGTTGGTGAGCGCAGTTGGGAGGGTTGCCGCTAGGGGCAATGCAACCACTGGATGAGAGAGTCGCGCCAAAGGGCATATCGGCAGAAAGAAAAATAGAGAAGCATTATATAAGAAATCTGAATCTAACCGATTGTCAGCAAAGTGGCAAGGGAGCCATGAAACGGTGCTGAATCTAGAGCCGCAGAGCAGAATACCACCAACAACCCTGCGATGCTATGCGCGACCCCTATAAGATTATGACGCATGTCGCCTAATCCGTGTCTAGTTTTTCGCAAATCCCTCTTGACAAACTTTTGCTAGGGCTGCTAACAGGATGGAATCTGCAACAAGCTAAGAATTGTCGCTAGGACATTCGGGGTGAAGACAGGGACGGCAGCCGATCCAGAGATGCCCACACGGGATCTGAGGCTGGAACGTCGAGCCGGAACAGGCGACGGGCATTCTGGGTGGTCTGGTGGGCGATCGCCTCCAGGGATTCTCCCCGCAATTCCGCCACACGCTCCGCCACATAGCGGACATAGGCAGGCTGATTGCGCCGTTCGCCCCGCTTGGGAACGGGGGTCAGAAATGGACAGTCGGTTTCGACGAGGAGGCGATCGCCCGGAACTCGCTGAGCCGAAGCCTGTACCTGGCTTGCGTTCTTGAACGTGACAATGCCGCTAAAGCTGATATAGAACCCCAATTCTAGAAACCAGTCGGTTTCCTCTGGGGTGCCGCTCCAGCAGTGCATCACGCCGCGAACGGGCCCATCCACCGCCCAGATCTGGCGCAGGCTCGCCGCCATTTCAGCCGCTGCATCCCGGCAGTGGATGATGACCGGCAAGTCCAACGCTCGCGCAATCCGGATCTGAGCCTCGAACACCTCAAACTGAAGCGCCCGATTATCCGCCTTGTAAAAATCCAGCCCCATTTCGCCAATCGCTACGACTCGATGATCCGAGCGGGCCAGAGTGCGAATTTCGTCAGCCATCGTCGCAGTCCACCGATCGGCATCCAGCGGGTGCAACCCGACCGCGAAGGAAATCTCTGGAAACTGATCGGCGATCGCCCGAATTGCTTTAAACTCCCCAGGCTCAACGCAGGAGTGAACCAATTGCACCACACCCGCCGCCCGCCAGCCCTGAGCAACCTCCAGCAAATCAGGCTGAAAGCTGTCAAAGTTGAGATGAACGTGGGTGTCGATCAGAGGAAACAGTGGGGTCACAGCGATAAAGCCACCCGCTAGGGCTGACAAGAAAGGCTGGATATGTTGAGATGTAATGCGCTCGGACTTGACAGGGGGCTGGCCTAGACTTGGCCAATCCAATCTAAAGCCAATCCGAATCTAAACTTGCCGATGCCCTAAAAGCTCACCCACAAGCCACTACCGGCTCGCATGGCGGGGCACTCTGGGCAGGTTCGAGCAACCTAGATCTAAGCTTCATCCAAGCTTCATCTAAGCTTTGGCGGCTGTCTCCGTTTGAGACTTTAGCGCCTTAGCCAGCCGAGCCTTCCGCCGTGCCCCGGTATTCGGGTGAATCACGCCCCGCTTCACTGCTTTGTCAATTTTGCTGTAGGCGGCCGCTAGGCGATCGCCCACTTCTTTCTCTAGCTCCGGCGTTGGATTGGCCGCATATTCATTGACCGTGGTGAAATATCGCTTCATCAGGGTCTTCACCGCAGACTTGTAAGATTTATTGTGCAGTCGGTTGCGCTCTGCAATCTGAACCCGCTTAATCGCAGACTTAATATTTGCCACAGTTTGTCTCTATTGGGTAAAGGCTACAAAATTTCGGCAGCTACCTATTCTAGCGAATAACTCACCAATATGCTAGAACCACTCCCTATAAATCTAGCTCACGGCTACACTAATCCGCTAAAAATCCCGCTAATCTAGAGATAGGTCGTACCCATAGGCACTCAATGGCAGTCCGGTTTTCCTCCAACGAGCGGCAGAGTTGAAGGCTTCTGGGAATGGATTCGGTTTTTGAGTTCGACCTTTGAGTAGACGGGGCACTCCCGGACTGGCGTCTCTCACCTCACTGTGGCAATGCTGCGAATTATCAATCAACGGTCTGAAGCCTCAACGGAGCTGCGGCGAATTTGCGATCGCACCCACGATGAGCAAATCCTCCACAAGGAGGCAACGGTTCAGCAGGTGCTCCAGGCAGTGAGGCGGCAGGGCGATCGCGCTGTTCTGCACTATGCCGAAGAGTTTGACCAGGTATCCCTAAAGCCCGAAGAACTGCGAGTCAGCGGCTCCGAGCTAGACGCAGCTTACCAGCAAGTTTCCAAGGATCTACTCGATGCCATCCGCATTTCCTGCAAGCGGGTAGAGGCCTTTCATCGGCAGCGCGTTCCCAAAAGCTGGGTGCAGTTTGAAGACCCAGAAATCGTCTTAGGCAAGCGCTATACGCCTGTCGATCGGGCGGGGCTGTATGTCCCCGGTGGGCAGGCTGCCTACCCCAGCACGGTGATCATGAATGCGACCCCAGCAAAGGTGGCAGGTGTGGGTCGCATTGTGATCGCCACACCGCCGCGCCCAGATAAAAGCGTGAATCCGGCAATCTTGGTGGCGGCTCAAGAGGCGGGGGTGCAGGAAATCTATCGGGTGGGTGGGGCGCAGGCGATCGCCGCACTGGCCTACGGCACAGACACGATCCCAAAAGTGGACGTGATCACCGGCCCAGGCAATATCTACGTTACCCTGGCGAAAAAACTGGTCTACGGGACGGTCGGGATCGACTCCCTGGCAGGGCCATCGGAGGTGCTGATTATTGCCGACCACACGGCCAATCCTACCCACGTCGCCGCCGATATGCTGGCCCAGGCAGAACACGACTCACTGGCGGCGGCAATTTTGCTGACCACAGACGCGACGTTGGCCCACAAGGTCGTGGCGGAGGTGGAGCGGATGCTGATCAACCATCCCCGTCGCCTGCTGACCGAAAAGGCGATCGCCCACTACGGTCTTGTGATTTTGGTCGATTCTTTAGCTCAGGCGGCAGAACTTTCCAACGAGTTTGCGCCGGAGCATTTAGAGCTTCAGATTGCCGATCCCTGGGTGCTGCTGGAAAAAATTCGCCACGCCGGAGCCATCTTCCTCGGCCACTCGACCCCCGAAGCCGTAGGCGACTATCTTGCCGGCCCAAACCATACCTTGCCCACCTCTGGCGCGGCTCGCTACGCCTCCGCACTCAGCGTAGAAACCTTTATCAAGCATTCCAGCTTGATTCAGTACTCCCCAGCTGCGCTTCAGGAAATGGCGACAGCGGTTGACACCTTGGCGATGGCCGAGGGACTGCCATCCCACGCCGACTCAGTGCGCCTGCGGGTGCAAAAGCCGACCAGCGCTCAAGAAGTGTCTGGCGATTATCCCATTAGTCCCGAAGCGGGCTTTTAACACCACGGGTCAGCGTCTTCTCCCAAACCTTGCTGGCTTAACCCGTTCAATCCACACCATGCTTAGGACTGAGCTTAGGACTGACTCTGGCGAGTGAGGTACTGTCGCAGTCGCATCAGGCTCACAGTCTGCCCCAGATTCAGCGGCAACAGCGAAATTCCCTGCAAAGACGACTGCACCCAGCCCTCGCCCCAATACCACTGGTGAAACCCGTCCACGCCCTGACTGAGCAGCAGCCGCAGACTGTTGGAGTCCAGCACATCGACCTGATGCCGGATGGCAATCGGCCCTAGCCAGCCTGTGAACTGCATTCCTGGTTCCAGGCGATCGCCCAAATCGGGCGAAAAGGTCTGCGGCCCAAGCCACTGACGAAATTCCGCAGGACGCAGCAAGCTATCTCGAATTGCGGCTTCGGAGGCATTTAGCTCAATCCGCAACTCACTGTGTTGAAAAACTCCAAGCATGGTGACAGGGCGAATGGTCTGGGGTACTGGTCTAGGCTACTGGTCTGGGTTACTAAGCCGGGTTATGGAGTCTGGAGTACCATCCAGGCACTATTCATCTGGCTCGATTGTGCTGGTCAGCCCGTGGCTTTTCAGCGTTTCGCAGTAAAACTCGGCGTGTTCTTGGGCGCAGGTGATCACAAGCGCAACGCCGTTGGTGTGCGCTTCCATCATGATGTTGATGGCCTGCGGAACCGTAAGGTTGGGCACAGTTTTCATCAGCGTTTGAACGACGTATTCCATCGAGTTGAAATCGTCGTTGTGCAGCAACACGCGATAGCGGGGAGCTAGCTTGCGGGAGGTTGAACGCTGTTCAATAGTCTCGACAGCCACAGTTCTAATCCTCTTTTTCTGAAAAGTACAGCAACGTAGCAGGTGCGGTCATATTGCGGTCATATTGCGGTCATATAGATGCAGTCACGACACGCTTGCCTGAATTGCGCCAGTGCAAACCTGTAGTGACAGCTTAACAAGTCTTATGAAGCGCCTGAAGACACGCCAGAGAGAGGCCTTGCAAGTACACAGTTCCACCTGTAGATGTATCCAGTAGATAAATCTAGTAGACATATGTAGACATACACAGGTAGGTGAGTGTGCGTCAGCTTGTTCATCCAGCCCGGTCTACTCAGCAGGATGCATCAAGTAGGCATCATGTCATGCATTGACTTGCTCTCTGTGGGCGATCGCCCGTCTGAAATGGCTCTTCGATCAATACCTTAGCGCGAATTCATATTTCTAAATGTTGCTCAACACTCAACCCTACAAAAAACTGACATTGAACGCATCCCAGGTCAAGAGAATATCAACACCTTGGAGTGTCGCACTGCCAGAACTCCGCGCTTCAAAGAGGTGCTTTCGCAGTTCTCAGCCTTCGCAGTTCTCAATCTCCGCCAGATGCTCCATCGAAGCAGCACTCTCGGCGTAAAAGTCTGGAGCAGTGCCCCGCCCACTTGATAACCCAATTTAGATAACCCAGTTTATAAGATAGAAGAAGGTCAGTCGGCATCAAGTCTCCATCGAGCCAGCGCTTCCCTGCCCATGTGAGATCTTTGGCGGCTGAGCAATCTGCAACTTATCGTCCAGGTAAACGGCTATTCGGGGGCGATCGCCAACTAGAGTCATTCATGGATTCAGCTTCTACGTTTCATCCCAGCGAAATCGTCTGCATCGAACATGAAGAAGTCCGCCTTTATGCAGAAGTGATCCAGCTTTCTGAAACTCGCCCGGTCTGCTGGCTACGGCCGCTGCTTTTGGTCACGCTGGTCTCTGAGGAGCAATCCGCGGCCTGCGACGTGAGCGCTCTGGCTAGTTCTGTCCCCCCGCTTGGGCGATCGCTAGAATCAGAGAAAATCCACAGCATGATCGACCTGCGCGAAGGGGCGGATCTGCTCTTGCCTACTGCACTCATGCGCCATGCGCTAGATGTTGAGCTAATTCCGCTGTGGTCAGCGCTGCACTCGCTCAAGCCTGCCGCTGAGGGCGATCGCCCCGTTCAAAGTCCTTTGCATTCTTTGACACAAAGACTTTGGGCTGCCTATCCTACAATCTTCGAGTCTTCGGAGAAGAAATGCAGCTAACCCTTATGGACTAGGCACCAGGCGCACACGGCCCGCATCCATTTCAGACATCAGCAGTTCCAGAGCTTCATAATCTGCGTCTGAAATGTAGCCCAGTCGGGTCAGTTCATAGTTGATTTCGTTCTCAATGTCAGGGGTCAACTGCTTGATATAGAGGGCTTTGGCAACCAGTTGACGAATCACATGGGTAGTCTTCATTGCATTCTTCACCGCAATGTTTGGGGCATCTCACACTGTTTAAATTGTCGTTCGCTTCTTCGGGAACAGAAGTGATCTCCACCGAGCGAAACAAGTGATCTAAAACGGGTAATTTTTGTGACCCAAATCACCAAGGCTGGGCGGAAACGGGAGTGAAGGGTTGCAGACGGTTCAGAAAGTTGAATCCATTCAGGGGTGACATCAGCCTTTAGCCAAATCGCCAAAACTGCTTCGCTTTGGCTCGCTGAGCAAATCTGAGGCTTGTGGGATATTCCGGGGGCGATCGCAGCACCGACTGCTCTCAGTGCGATGTGAGGCTAGATACTAGCGCAATTTGTAGCAAGCCGCACTCGTAGGAACACTTATTTAAATCTTTATAGAAGAGCGGATTGCTTTTAAAGATTCCGCGAATACACGGAAATAGGCTGGCACGGAACCTGTTGAACGAACTATTTTTCAAGGATCACGGTTTGTGTTCCCACTCGGTATCAGTTTTGAGGTTCAAGAGGTTCAACGTGTCCGTGTACCGTTGGGATTTAGTCAGGGCAGGAGGATTACGCCCTTGCCAAGCCGGCCTTTTCCATCGACTTCCATTCGATTTTCGTTCGGCAGGATTCAACTCAGTCGGTAGGATTCAACTCAGCCTGAACTCTGAACCCTAAATTCTAAACGCGGTTCAATTCTAAATTCTTATTTATCTCTTGTCGGGGTGAAATTAGCTTGTGATGCAAACCTTACTATCAGAATCTCTGCTCTCTGAATTTTCGCCAGTCGGTTCTGCTTCAACAACGGTTGTAGAGCCTGTGGGGGCGCTCAATGCCTCAAACGCAGCCCTGTTTCAACGACAGTTGGCAACGCTTCTTGCGTCAGATTGTTCGTCCGTGCTGGTCGATCTTAGCCAGGTAGAAACGCTTGACAGCGCGGGGCTAATGGTGCTGATTTCGGCACAAACCGCCGCTCACCAGCACCAAAAGCGATTTGGCATCTGCGGCGTTTCGCCCTCTATCCGCATCATCTTTGAAGTGACACAGCTCGACCGGGCATTTACCCTGTTCGAGAGCCGGGCTGACTACGAAGTGTCTCTCGCATCTTGAGCCAGACAAACATCACTATTGCTCATCGGTTTCGCCATCGGTTTTGCCCTCGCCTCCTCTCGCTCCTGCCTAGGTGGCGCTCACCGCGTAGCCCTGTTAGACTCGCGTCGTCCTCGTATACTGGGTGGGTAGGGATTTAGTTTAGCGAGGCTGGTTTTCTGTGGCGATCGCCCTTGAGCAGTTGCTCACCCCCGACATTGCCCGTCCTGCTCGATATCTGGGCAATGAGCTAGGGGCTGTTCACAAGCCCTGGTTGGATGCAGACATCCGCTGGGTTTTGACCTATCCCGAAGTATACGAGGTCGGCGCATCCAACCTGGGCCACATTATTCTCTACAGCATTCTCAACGCGCAGCCTCGACAACTGTGCGATCGCGCCTACTTGCCCGGTTCAGACCTAGCTGCCAAGCTCAAGGAATCCCGTACACCCCTATTTGCCGTCGAGTCTCGCCGTTCCCTGACTGACTTCGACATCCTTGGCTTCAGCCTCAGCTACGAACTGGGCGCAACCAATATCCTAGAAATGCTGAGCCTGGCCCAGATTCCGCTCACCTGGCAAGAGCGGCAGCAGTCTGGGGTCTGGAACGTCGAACGGGGAAGCTTTCCGCTGATTTTTGCGGGCGGACAGACCGCCACATCCAACCCCGAACCCTACGCCGACTTTTTCGACTTTATTGCCCTGGGCGATGGTGAGGAACTGCTGCCCGAAATCGGCCTAGTGCTGCAAGAGGGCAAGGCGCAGGGACTTGGCCGCGAGGAACTGCTGCTGGATTTGGCCCAGGTTCCGGGTGTCTATGTACCCCAGTTTTATGAAATGGCGGTGGATGGGGCAGTGCGTCCCCTGCGGTCAGACGTGCCAGAACGGGTACTGCGCCGCGTTGCTGCCCCCATACCTGCCTACTCTATTGGGCTGGTTCCCTACGTGGAAACGGTACACGATCGCCTGGTGGTCGAAATTCGCCGGGGCTGCACGCGGGGCTGTCGCTTTTGCCAGCCGGGAATGCTGACCCGCCCCGCACGAGACGTTGCGCCAGAGCAGGTGATCGAAACCATCGAGCAGGGTATGCGGGCGACGGGCTACAACGAATTTTCGCTATTGTCGCTCAGTTGCTCCGACTATTTGGCGCTGCCTGCGGTGGGGTTGGAAATCAAGAACCGCCTGAAGGATGAAAATATTTCCCTCAGCCTGCCCAGCCAGCGCGTTGACCGGTTTGATGAAAACATTGCCAACATCATCGGCGGCACGCGCAAGGGCGGGCTGACCTTTGCGCCAGAGGCGGGCACGCAGCGGCTGCGTGACATTATCAACAAAGGCTTGACCAACGAGGAACTGCTGCGGGGTGTGAAAACTGCCTACGAGCAGGGCTGGGATCGGGTCAAACTCTATTTCATGATTGGGCTACCGGGAGAGACGGATGCCGACGTGTTGGGCATTGCCGAAACAATGCGCTGGCTCCAGCGGGAATGTCGGCTGAAGGGGCGCAAGCCGCTGAGCTTTAATGTGACGATTTCCAACTTTACGCCCAAGCCTCACACGCCGTTTCAGTGGCATTCGGTGTCTACGGCAGAATTTGAGCGCAAGCAAAGGCTGTTGCAGCAGGAATTTCGCACGATTCGCGGACTCAAGGCGAATTTTACCGATGTGCGGATTTCGGCGATGGAAGATTTTGTCGGGCGGGGCGATCGCCGCTTGGGAGCCGTCGTGCGTCGCGCCTGGGAACTGGGGGCCCGCGAAGATTCCTGGTGGGAAAGCCTGGAGCGGGCCTTTGCGGCCTGGACAGAGGCGATCGCCGAAGCCGGACTCACCTGGAAATATCGCCAAGTCGAAAGCGGCGAGTGGAACCTGTTTGGCCACCCGTCCCCCGCATCCGATTGCCCCACGCCGGACTACAGCGCCCCCCTGCCCTGGGATCACATCGACACAGGCATCAGCAAAACCTGGCTCCAGGAAGACCTGCACCGCGCCCTGGCAGCCGCCACGGTTCCCGACTGCTCCTTTGACGGTTGCTCTCACTGCGGCGTGTGCGGGGCAGACTTTGGACACAACGTGGTCGTGCCGCCGCCGCCGATTCCCCAGTTCCAGCATCACTTTACGCCCGAAACCTGCCGTGCCCAGCGGCTACGGGTGCGCTATGGCAAGCTAGGCAGCATGGCGCTGATTGGTCATTTAGATTTGTTGCGCCTGTTTGACCGAGCCATTCGCCGCGCCGCGCTGCCGATCGCCTACACGGGCGGCTTCCACCCCAGCCCGCGGATCATGGTGGCCAGTGCCCTGCCCTTGGGGTCTACCAGCACAGGCGAAGCGGTCGATTTTGATCTGACACGGGTGATGGAGCCGACCGAGTTTCTGGAAAAGCTAGCGGCTCAACTGCCCCCCGACGTTCCGCTGTATGGCGTGGAGGCGATCGCCCCCGACGGCCCCACCGCCACCCAGCAGCTCGACCAAGCAGAATACACCCTGGCGATCGCCCTCTCCGACGAAGCAGCCCCGCCGCTCTCGCCCCAGCAGCCCGCCCAGTGGGTGGAGTCGATCCTCGCCGCCAGCGAACTCTGGTATGACCAGACCACCAAATCGGGCAACGTGCAGAAAATCAACTTGCGCGATCGCCTCAGCAGACTGTCCCTGATTTCTGCCGATGCGCTGCCGGACTCTATCGCCGCAGCCCTGGCAGCCGTTGACCCCGACCGGGCGATCGCCCTGCGCTACGTCGGCAGCTATCGCAACGACGGCACGCTGTTGCGCCCAGAACACGTCGTCCACCTGCTAGAACAGGCCAGCCAGCAGCCCCTGCAACTGCTCCACAGTCACCGCGATCGCCTGATCTTTTAGTGCTTTACCCAGCGCCTCCATCACCGCCCAGTCTATAACAGTGCGCTTTTTAACAGATTGCTCCATTCATCTGTCTACAATTAGAGATGAGGGTTCGTATCAATTCTCGATTTTGGATTTGCAGCTTTGATTGCCAGTCAAGCATCTGCTGGGCTTCTAGCAATCTCATTCGTAGCTCCGCCTAGAAGAATTGATACTTAATGCGTTTCGTCGAGGCATCTCGGCTCGAGACACCTCAAGTGAAGCGCTTGCACCCCGTATCCAGAGCTGCGGACGTTTTGAACCTCAGCCACGGCATTTTTCCATCCCTGTTCCCCCTGTGATAGGAATTATGCAGCGGCTAGTAGCACAATCTTAACGACACGCTATAATGCATTTCAAAAGACGCTGATGCGAACTGAGCGCCCATGTTGCTGCCCGTGGTTCAATAGGCAGACCGTTTGGGAGGGAGTTCGCCTCCGCAGGTTTTGAGACTGAGGACGACTCTGTTAGATGAGTCAAATTGGGAACCTGGCTCCATTGGAAGGTTTGCCCAGTTCTATCAAGCTTGACTAGTGTTGCGTCAAGCAGCTTTTGCGGACTCACCAGCTGCATCATCCGCAGTTCGTGAGCCAACTCGTGAGTCAATCAGCCCATGAGTCGAGCGTTGACAGACCACTAGCGAGCGCTAGCTCCGGGTATCAGAAAGCTCCAGGTATTGAAACGGCAGGCAGCTCTTTAATTGTCTTTACATCCAGAGAAGTTAGAAGCAGTACGCTGTCGAATCGATGGGTAGTAGGGCATTCCTCGTCTACTCGCCGATACCAGGGTCTTCCGTGTTTACAGATCTACACACAAAATCACCGCAGAAGCGCATCCCGCGAATCTGTTCGCTCTGCGTTGCCCCGTTCTGAGGAACTTGAATGTCAAAACAAATTATTATTGCTGAGCAGCATCGAATCGCCGCCGTCTTTTCAGGAGACCAAATTCAAGAGCTAATTGTTGCAACAGGCAGCCACCAGGTCAGCGACATCTACTTGGGTATTGTGGAAAATGTCTTGCCGGGGATTGATGCTGCCTTTGTGAACATTGGAGACAGCGAGCGCAACGGCTTTATCCATGTGTCTGACCTCGGCCCGCTCCGCCTCAAAAAAGCGGCCGCCCCCATCACCGAACTGCTGGTGCCCCAGCAAAAGGTGCTGGTGCAAATTATGAAAGAGCCGACCGGCAATAAAGGACCCCGGCTCACCGGAAACATCAGCCTGCCCGGACGCTATCTGGTATTGATGCCCTCTGGACGGGGCGTGAATCTGTCGCGTCGAATCCGCAATGAAAACGAGCGAAATCGCCTGCGGGCCCTGGCGATTTTGGTAAAACCAGCGGGCATGGGGTTATTGGTGCGAACCGAAGCGGAGGGCGTGCCGGAAGAAGCCATTATCGAAGATTTGGAAGCGCTGCAAAAACAGTGGGAAGCTATTCAGCTAGAAGCTGCCAATACCCGTCCGCCCTGTCTGCTGAATCGAGATGATGATTTTATTCAGCGGGTGCTGCGGGATGTCTATAGCGCTGACGTAAACCGTATCGTGGTGGACTCCCATACGGGGGCAAAGCGCGTTAAACAGCATTTGATGAACTGGAGCGGCGGTAAGGCTCCGGTCGGCGTGTTGATTGACCACCATCGCGAACGCACGCCCATTCTGGAATATTTTCGGGTGAATGCGGCGATTCGCGAGGCGCTGAAGCCGCGAGTAGACCTGCCCTCTGGCGGATACATCATCATCGAGCGCACCGAAGCGCTGACGGTGATTGACGTGAACTCTGGTTCCTTTACTCGCTCTGCGACAGCGCGAGAAACCGTGCTGTGGACGAACTGCGAGGCGGCAGCAGAAATTGCCCGCCAGCTCCGGCTTCGTAACATTGCTGGGGTGATCGTGGTGGACTTTATCGATATGGATTCCCACCGGGACAAACTCCAGGTTTTGGAGCAGTTTAATAAGGCGCTGCGGGCTGATAAGGCCCGGCCCCAAATTGCTCAGCTAACGGAACTGGGACTGGTGGAACTGACCCGGAAGCGCCAGGGGAAAAATATTTACGAATTGTTTGGAAAGGCGTGTCCGACCTGCGGCGGGCTGGGGCATGTGGTGCATTTGCCCGGAGATGCTGAGGAGGTGGCTGTGCCTGCTGAAGTGCCCCGCACGTTCCCGGCTGCTCATGAGTCGCGGGCTGTGCAGTTGAGAGAGCCTTGGGACGCTCCGGAGCTAGAGTTTGGCTCTCCGGCACTGGCAGAGCAGCAGGAGCTAGATTTGACCAACCACCCCAGCTATCAAGACCGAAGCCGAGTGGATAGTCGCCGCCGCCGCCGCAGCCGCCCGCCCCGCTCTGCTGAGCCGGTGGTGCGGGGGAATGGGGGGCGATCGCCCGACCTTGAGGCGGATACAGACGCGCCCGTTGCGCTTGAAGAACTGCCCGTGCTAAACGGCTCCACACCAACCCTAGGGAAAGAGAGCCGAGAGGGGCGAGAGGGGCGAGAAGGGCGCTCAGAAAAGCCGGAGCGGGGTGGACGCGGGCGACGAGAGCGAGCCGCCGCAGAGCCACAGCAGGTGATCACGGTGGAGATGACCCCAGAGGAGCAAGAGATTTATGCGCTGATGGGGGTTTCGCCGCTGGTGTTGGCACCGGAACCAGTGAAAGATCCAAAAACAACGGTGGTGATGGTTGCGCTGCCAGGGCAAGGGCGGCAGGCAGCCAACTCGACGGCCTCTGGCACAACTTCTGGCAATGGCAGCGGGATCTCTGCTGCGCTGCTACAAGAAAAAGAAAAAGCCGAATCTACGCCAGCGCCAGACCCTATTCTGAAATCGGCTGCGCTGGCTGAGCCTGTGGCCCATGCAGAAAGCCTGCCCACTGAAGTAGCGATCGCCCCGGTTAGTTCCGACCCTGAGGACGGCGATGCGGCTGGGGATAGCAGCGCCCCTCGTCGTCGCCGCCGCCGCCGATCGTCTGTGTCAGCCGACGAGTCGGCCTCCTAGTCAGCCACCGGATGTACCTGAGGTAGAAGAGGGCAGATGGCAGCCGAGCTAATCGCGGGCGTGGATGAGGTCGGGCGGGGGGCGCTGTTTGGGCCCGTGGTGGCCGCCGCCGTGATCTTGCCAGACAGCGCTGTCGCCAGACTGACGGCGCTGGGTGTGACAGATAGCAAGCTCCTGTCGCCCGCTCAGCGCGATCGCCTAGTGGAACAGGTGCGTCGTCTTGGGATGGATTGCCGGATTGGTTTTGCCTCGGTGCGGGAAATTGATCGCCTCAATATTTTGCAGGCATCGCTACTGGCCATGCGTCGGGCGATCGCCCGCCTCAGCCCACAGCCGGATCTGTGCTTAGTGGACGGCAACCAGCGCATTCCTGGCCTGCTAATTCCTCAGCAGCCGATCATCAAGGGCGACCAGACCTGTTTGGCGATCGCCGCTGCCAGTATCCTTGCCAAAGTATGGCGCGATCGCCTGATCGTCCGACTCTCGGCTCGATATCCCCACTACGACCTGGCCACCAATAAGGGCTATGGCACGGCCGCCCATCGGCTAGCGATTCAAACCTACGGCTGCACACCCCAGCACCGCCGCAGTTTTAAGCCTTGTCAGATAGATCACCTAGATCACCCTCCAATCCAGCAGATCCTCGACTGTGGCTCCTAAAGCCTCGCCTCTGAAACGTGGGGAGACATAGCGCCCAAATCTGGGCTGAGCATTGGGTTCACTGGCTCAGTCTGCTGCCAAATCTGGTGCGAAGGAGAGTGAAGCGCGGGCCGGCTCTGCGAGCTGCGCCCTGACCCAATTTTCATAATCCACCAAAAGCTGATGCATGAGCCGTTGCTTCATCGTGCCCAAAACGCTCCGCAGCAGCCCGTTTCCGGTTGCCTCTAGCAAAGGGCGGGGCGTAACCCAGAGCGCAGGCGGCAGCCCGACCTCGACCTGCAAATTGGCTTGACCCAGCAGGCGAGTTCCATAGCGCGTTTGCACAGGCATCAGTTGCCCCAGCAAATCGAGATGAAACCGCTCGTTAATATAGTCCACACCCAAAATTTCGCTGCCCGCCGACCGCAGCGTAATGCCGCCTTCCGCATCGGTCCAAATGTCAATATCCACCGTCGGCTGGAGGCTGAGCGTGAGGAACGTAATCGGGCGCATCTTGAGGCGAAAGCGATCGCCCCCCAATGCTTCAACCCGGCTAGGGTCAACCAGCGCCGTAATCAACCGATGGGGCTGACGCAAATAGTGCTGAATTGGAATCGGCTGCTCAGGAACCTTGAGTTCGACCGATTGGGAGGCGGAGAAACGAGTCTGCATGTCAGATAGCGTGAGGAGAAAAAATAAATTGCAGGGCGGGAAACATAAAAACTGAATGACCTTGCCACCCGCTTAACCATCCATTGCAAAAAGACAAAAGACTCAGTAGCAAAAAGCCAGCCCTAAATTGCTCAGCGCTCAAGTCGAGCGACATCCAGTCAGTTTGTATTGTGAGCAATACCCAAAGCTTTCACAGCACCCGATCCGGAGCATCAGGGAATCGCCAGAAGTCATGCTGGATTTGGCAGTTGATCAGGCACTCGACTCATGGGTTTACTTGCGTGGCTTTACTTGCGTCAGCTAAGTTCATCCTGAAGCAATATGAAGCTGCAAACAAGCGTGTTGGCAATCCCTTAAACAAATTTTACAGCTTTTCCCAGAAATCTACCTTGACTATAGGTAGTATACGGAGGTTTTACAGGGAATGCTGAGATTTCTACTAGACACCGTATGACTATCTTGATTGCTCATCTTGGGCCAGCCGGAACCTATGCCGAAGATGCGGCGATCGCCTGTCGGGCATGGTTGGAAAGCACGGCAGGACTGTCAAGCGAACTGCGTCCCTACTCCAGCATTCCAAAAACGCTGCGGGCCACCGAGAGCGGCGAAACCCAGCTTTCGGTCGTGCCGGTCGAAAACTCGATTGAGGGAAGCGTTACCACCACCCTGGATACGCTCTGGCAGATGAATTCCTTGCAAATCCAGCGGGCAATTGTGTTGCCGATAGACCATGCGCTCATCTCCCGCGCCCCCGATCTGGCATCCCTGCAAACGGTGTATGCACATCCGCAGGCCCTCGCCCAGTGTCAGGGCTGGCTAGAGCGGATGCTGCCAGAGGCGCGACTGATGCCCGCTAGTTCCAACGCCGAAGCCCTGCACCGGCTAGACTCAGAGCCTCAGGCAGGGGCGATCGCCTCTCGCCGCGCAGCCAAGCTCTACAATTTGCCCGTGCTGAGCTACCCGATTAACGACTACCCTGACAACTGCACTCGCTTTTGGGTCTTGGGGCTAACGCCATCTCCCGGCGGCACCCATACCTCCCTGGCCTTCAGCGTACCCGCCAACGTCCCTGGCGCATTGGTCACGCCGCTCCAAGTCTTTGCGACCCGCAATCTCAACCTGAGTCGGATCGAGTCTCGACCCAGCAAGCGATCGCTCGGAGATTACGTCTTTTTTATCGACATTGAAGCCAGCGCGGATGATCCTACCGTTCAGCAGGCCCTCCAGGAGCTAGGGCAGCACACCGAAACCCTAAAACTGCTGGGTAGCTACTCCATTGCGACTGCGGACTAGCGCATCTCCAGCGTTTTAGGGAGCGAAGCAATCTGCCATGCAGACTTTAGCCTGCCTTTGGGAGAGTAGACGTGAATCGGGCGATCGAAGTCACCACTACGAGCGGCCGGCCTACTTACGCTGACCTGCACTAGCCATCGAAGCGCAGGGCATCCTTCAGCGCAGTCCGAGCGGCAAGGTGGCTGCGAGTCGAGGTCAAAATCTCCGCTTCTCGCTCCAGACGAGCCGCCGTGTCTTGAAGCTCCAGCAATGCCTGCTGCTCTTGAGCCACGCCGTACAGATTGCTGGCGACCCAATAAGACAGCTCCAGCGGCAAATCTGGAATATCATCGGGCACTTCGATTTCCTGATTGGTCAGCTTGGCCGAGAGCCGCACCACATCTCGCAAGAGCTGATCGACCTCAATGCTCAGAGAGTGGAGGTTTCGCTCGGTGGGGTGGTCTTCGATCCACTCGACTAGACCGACGTGATAGGGCTTTTCGCGCACGTAGTCCAACACTCGAAAGCGCTGCTGCCCCACGGTCATAATCTTCATGCGGTCGTCGGGCATCCGGTGGAAGTTGGTGATTTCAGCGCAGCATCCCACGCTCGCAACGCGACCATCCGCAGGATCGACCATCAGCACCCCAAAGCGGCGATCGCTCTGAAGAATGGTGTTCATCATGATTCGGTAGCGGAATTCAAAAATGTGGAGGGGGAGTCGCCGCCCCGGAAACAGAACAACCTCCGAAAGGGGGAAGAGGGGGAGTTCTCGAACCGCAACCGATGAAGAAAATGCCATTGAGTTCTGTCTAATCAGTATCAGAGCCAGAGAGCGCTAGAGACGTACCTGCACTCACACACACTGCAACGACTATAGATCGCCGATGCAGCGCTGATGATGGTGCTGGTGAACCGCCATTGCCGTGTACACAAAGCTTTGGGCACTTGTCCTTCAGTTTATCGCATTCCTCTGGTTTTCCCAAGGTTCGACAAACTGCGCTCAGCGCTCTGCATGGTGTTCTGAGCTTTTAGTGATCTTCGCTTTTAGTGGTCTGAAGTTTTAGCGTTCTGACTTGTCGTCCTGATTCTGAAGGCTGACCCTCGATAGAGGCGACAGGGGGCTAACTGATGCTCCTAACCAGTTGAGATAGTCTGCTGATCCGGCTGCGATCGGCAGCGCGAGGATTTCGGGAACGTCGTAGCTGTGGAGTTCCCGGATTTTGGTTTCGAGGTCTGGAAACAGGGTTAGGTCAGTCTTGATCACAAGCTGCCACTCGTCTTGCTGCTCCAAGGTATTCTGCCAGGTGTAGACCGAATGGACGGGGAACAGGCTGACGCAGGCCGCCAGCCGTTCGGCGACTAGGGCGCGGGCGATCGCCTCTGCTTCGGTGCGAGAAGCGGCCGTCGTCAGCACCAGACCATACGGCGCTGGGAGATCGCGCATTGCGGGGAGGTCACTCATACGGTGCTGCGGAACTGA
The DNA here is from genome assembly GCF_015272455.1 of Thermoleptolyngbya sp. C42_A2020_037. NCBI lineage: Bacteria > Bacillati > Cyanobacteriota > Cyanophyceae > Oculatellales > Oculatellaceae > Thermoleptolyngbya > Thermoleptolyngbya sp. C42_A2020_037. The sequence continues at coordinate 21,594 of NZ_JACYLP010000035.1, read as the reverse complement.
TGCGTTGAGGCTGCTCTAGTCTGGTCTGGCTAAGTCTTGCCGGGTGTAATGTTTCACAAAAAGGAGGCAGTTCCGCTGATCGGGCGATCGCCGATAGTCTAGAATGTCCGCTGTTTTTTTCATCAGCAGCAGCCCCCGACCGCCTGCGGCATCCCGGTCTACCTCATCTGGAATCGCTTCCAGCATTTTTCGCAAATTAAACGTCGGGCCACAGTCCCAGATCTGAATTTCCAAAACCTCTTTGAAAATCGTGACGCTAATTTCGATTGGGGTGTCTGGCGAACGGTTGCGATGGGCATGGCGGACGGCATTGGTGAAGCCTTCGGCCAGCGCCAACTGACATTGCAGCCAGACTAGCTCTGGAATACCCGCGCATCGCAGGCTGTCAAACCAGGCCAAGACATGATTTAGCTCGCTGAGCTGCGTATCGACCTGGATCTGCTCGCTCCGGAGCATGGTTAGCTGAGTCGATCGAGGAGCCGATCGAGTGGGTGAGACTTCGCAGGAAATCCTCGTCTCTTGGGAGGTGAAGCCGGAAGAGGACGACATAAACGCTTATCTTAATAACTATCGTCAAGGTGTCATTGCTCTAGCCCTAGTCTTCCCATGCCGCAGATTCTTATCATCGACGACGACTCAATTATTCAAACGGTTTTGAAAAAAGCGCTGCAATCCCAAGGATATGAGGTTGCGATCGCAGAGGATGGGGAGATTGGGCTGGCGCTAGCCGAGAAGCTGCGGCCGGCGCTGATCGTGTCGGATTGGGTGATGCCAGGACTGGACGGGCTAGAAGTCTGCCGCCGGGTCAAGGCAAACCCGGATCTATCCACCACTTTCTTCATCTTACTCACTGCCCAGAGCGCTGTGGAAGATCGAATTCAGGGCTTGGATACGGGCGCGGATGACTTTTTGGCGAAACCGATTGAAATTAATGAGCTTCAGGCGCGAGTGCGGGCGGGGCTACGGCTGCACTTGCTGAGTGAAGATTTGCAAACCCAAAAGCGCCTGCTCGAAAAGGAGCTATCGGAAGCCGCCTCCTACGTGCGATCGCTCCTCCCGGCTCCACTGACGGGCGACATTGAAATCGACAGCCGCTTTATTCCCTCCAGCCAGCTTGGGGGCGACTGTTTTGACTATTTTTGGCTCGACCCAGACTATCTGGCGATGTATTTGCTGGATGTGTCGGGGCACGGACTGGGCGCGGCGCTGCCGTCGATTACGGTGCTAAACCTGCTGCGATCGCAGTCGTTGCCCAATGTCAACTTTTACCAGCCCCACGTCGTGCTGCGGGCGCTGAACGAAGCCTTTCAAATGGACAGCCAGCACGACAAGTACTTTACCATCTGGTATGGCGTGTACAACAAAGTCAAGCGGCAGCTCACCTACGCCTGCGCCGGACATCCGCCCGCTGTGCTGATGCCGGGACGACTGCTGCCCCAGCCGGATAAACCCTCTGAGACTTGCCTGCTGGGGATGCGTCGAGTGCCGATCGGGATGCTGTCTGATACCATCTTTGAGAGCGATCGCTGCACCATCCCCCCCGGCAGCCTGCTGTATATCTTCAGCGACGGCATCTATGACTTGCCCAGTTCTGCGGGGCAGCCCACTTGGGGATTGCATCCGTTTATCAACACTCTGTCCAACTGTGCATCCAGTGGTGCAACTATCCCGAATCTCGATCTCTTGCTGCAAGCAGTTCGCAGTCAGGGCGGCGTGTCTACTTTTAGCGATGATCTGTCTATTCTGCAAATCGCGTTTCACTAATTGCAGCCGATCACCCCGCCAACACACAAATGGGACATACTTACTCGATGCGTGAATCAAAAAAGGTGTGCCACTCTAAGAGCGAGCAGCACACCCCACGATTTACAGAACCCTCAGGCAATTGGTTGCCGGAAGTCGCTTATTGCACCTGGCCTTGCAGCACCGAATCTGGGAAGACCTGGTAGTAGCGGCTCATGTATTCGATGATGTAGCTCTCGGCGCTGGCCAGTTCTGGCATGAACCGAGAAATCACGTCTCGAATGGCATCCGCTAGCTCCCCATAGCTGCGTGTTTTCGACTGCACGTAGGGTTCCAACCGTTTGATCAGTTCCCAGTTGCTTTCGATGTTGGCGGCGCGCAGGGTATCTTCGGCGGGCGTGGCGGCGGGAGAGCCATACCGGGGCAGCACGCGGCTGACGTAGGTGACGCGGTGCATGACGCGCCAGGGCTTGCCGACTTTTTGCTTGATCGACTGACGCAGGGCGATCGCATTCGGATCGTTGCTCTGTTCCAGCCAGGCCCGGTCGATCACCTTGTTTTCAAAGTCCTTAAAGTGTTCCTGGCTCGGCTCTAGATAGAACGTCATGAACCGATAGCCATCGACCTTCCCAGGACACTTGGCGCGATCGCCCTTGGCATCATACAGCGACAGACCCAACCGTTCCGCCTGCTGCGGGTTGGCGACCTGGATGTTGCGCTCCACATCCAGATCCACCGTCACTCCGAAGGAGCTTTGGGAGGCGCTGGTCTTGGTCTTGGTGAGGGTCTGGCTGCCGCCCCAGAAGGACTCCAGCTCAAAGTTCACCGCAACTCCGGCGATCGCCGTGTTGAAGTCTACAAACGCTCCAATCTGCCCCGACAGCGAGAAAGTGCCGCCGATCACCTCCTGCTGGGTTTCCATAAACTGCTGTGTCTCGGCAAACAGACCGCCATCTGCCGTCCAAACGTAGGTGTTGAACAAATTGCGCCGAGTCAGCTCTGGTAACTTATCTTCCTTATTTAGGGCGATGCCGCCGTCGATCGCCGCGCCGATGCTGTTGCCCACCAGCGGAATCGCCGAGCCTTTTCCCATGCCATTTTTTCCGGCTGGCTCCACATCAAAGCTGCGATAGTCCGACTCTAGCTCCTTCTGTTCTCGCTCGATGCGCTGCTTCAGGGCATAGGCTTCGATCGGTTTGAAGTAGCTGCGGTCGGGGCTAGAGTCGCTGGCGTTGGGATAATCCACCGCATCGGCATTCAGCCCTACGCGCCCGTCCAGCGTCCCCTGTTTCACATACTTGGGATTCATCGGGAACATGATCACGTTCCAGTCTTTGGGGATGTCGGGGTTGGGCTGCATCCGCAGGGCCACCGTCACCCGTCGTGCCGGGTCGCGATGCTTCAGCCGCATCACAAACACATCCGCTGTTTCCGACTGCACCAGCGCAAAGCCAACGTTTTTCGGCACATAGCGCTTGCCCAGTTCGGGATAGCGGGGACGGGCGGCATCTTCCCAATCGCCCTGGGCCGCCAGACGGCTGAGGGTGTTGGTGGTTTTGCCAAAACTAACCGTGCTGTCTTGCAGCCAGCTTGTGTTGGTTTCCATGTTGCCTTTGATGCCCATCACCAGGTTCGTGTTGACGGTTTCCACCACCAGCCCAAACCCAGCCTCGTTTTTCACCTTAAAGCCAGCACCGAGCTTCATGCTGAGGGCAGTTTTATAGCTGCGATCGCGCGTGTTGGCGTAGGTGTACATCATCTGGTCGGCTTCGGTGAGTTGCACCGCGCTCACGTTTCCATAGTCGCCGCGCACCGTCAGGTTTTCGCTGGGCACAGGCGGCGCACCCTCGATAAAGCCGATCAACTGCGGGTCATACTGTGCCTGACCTACCCACTCCATCTCCAGATCGCCGACCTTGTAGCCCGTCAGCAGTCGCCATTTGCCATTGCGAATGTAGGCGTAGCAGCGCTTCATCACGCCTATCAGGTTGCCCGCCGAATCGGATTGCATATCGCCGTATTCTTGGACGGCGGGCGCGTTCGTCAACACGTCGTGAAAGTCGGTCTTGACCTGGGCCAGAGCGCTGCGAACCTGCGCGGTTTCCGTGCTGACGGGAGCCGTAGACAGGGCAAAGTAAGTTAGCGTCGCATCTGTCAGCGGCGAGTCGGGCATGGTGCCGGGAATCGCCAGATGCAGCCCGCGCCCAGAGCCATCTTGCAGTGTGTTGCTCACTTCGCTGGCGTGGTAGTAGGCGAGGAGCTGTTCAAAATCACCCGCGATCGGGCGGAACAGATTATCTTGAACTTGCTCCAGCGTGCGAGCAACTTTCCAGATGCGAACTTCATCCAGCTCGCCCGTGAAGGCGTGACGTTGCAAGGCGGGATTAGCGGTCGCTTCTCCTTTTGCCGCACCCAGCGCAAACCCAGGCATCGCGTCAAACAGCGGCTTTTGCTTGCCCCAGCCGTAGGGCGCGTTGTCTGCACTCCAAACGTGGGTCATGATGACATCGCCGTTGAGATACAGGCGGAGGCGCGAGGCTTCGGGGTCGCTGCTCTTGACCCAGCTTGCACCGTAGATCGTGGCGTGGTTTGTGCCCTTGGCATCCTGGGCGATCGCCCCCTGGTTTTCCTCCAGTTGCCACCAGCTCACCAGCCCCTTTTCGCGCCCCTTGATGGCTTTGCCCAGTTCCGATTCTGCCAGGGCGCGGCTCCACAGGCGCACCTCGCCCAACTCGCCCCGGAAGGTGTGAGCCGCCATCTTCGTCGAGTCTCGCGGATCGGTCTGGCAGATGGACCAGCCGATTTCGAGGGGCTGGCTGCCGCTGCCGACGGTTCCTTCAAATCGCTCCGGATCTTCTATCTTGCTGATATCTTTCCAGATCTCGTACTGCACACCTTCCTGACTGCGTGCATAGAAATGGAATTCATACCATTGTTTGACTGTCACCTGAGCATTGCTGTCGTCTGTTTTGGTGCGGTGCTGGCGGGTGACACCAATGTGATAAACCCGATTCGGCTGGAGTGAAAATGAGGATTTTAGAAAGTGATTTCCGGGTGAATCCTGATTGTCTTCAAAGGCGAAAACAAGCTTCCCTTCTTTGTTCACTGACAGGGAGTAAGTGCAGTCATCATCACTGCCGTCTTGTATCTTACCTTTGGTCAAAATGCCCTGGGGCTGAGCCAAGTCATCTAGCCGAATGACAGCCTCGATCGTCAGGTCGCCCGACAGTTCCAGCGTTGTGTCGCTGCCACAATCCAGGCGATCGCCCGCCTTAAACTTCAGCGCATGAGCCTGCTCAAACACTGCCGCGAGATGCTGCCACTGGTTTGCCGATGCCATCGGCTCGGTGTAGATCAGCTTGCCACCCACTTCGGCAAACACGCGATAAATGGGCGCATTTTCCTGGAGCGCATCCAGGTCGTGACTGATGCCCAGGCGATAGCTGGTGGCCGGCGACCCCGACTGATGCCGCAGGATTTCCGTAAAGCCTTTGGGAAACGCACCGTGCTTCACCCAGGCTTCCATCGTCAGGTTGGCTTCGGTTTGATAATCCGCTAGCTTTTGCGTCGTCGTCACGGGGCGAGATGCCGCGTCAAAAGACAGCGCATAGCCATAGGCATCGGCGACCCAGCGGTTGCTGAGGGTGTCGTCGCTGAGAACAGCGGTTCCTGGCTGCACAGGCTCCAAATTGTCGCCCCCATTAACCAAAAACAGCAGCGAACCATCCTGGAGCGATCGCGCAATCTGGTTGACCTGGGCATGAGCGTCGTAGTCGTAGGGCAGCAGATACACGCCCTCGTCAGCTTTGCACGCCAGCGTTACGGGGTCGATTTGCACCTGCATCATCTGCGAATTGACCCGGCGCAGAGCGGGACTGCCCAACACCTTGCCGTGGCGCTGATGACGCGAGTCGTCCTGGGCCACCAGGCGGCCCTCACTCAGCGCAAACCGCCAGCTTCCTGCCAGCGTTTGCCAGGTGGCTCCGGTGGGGTCGTTCAGCACGCGGCGCATTCCGGCGGCAATTTCCACCTCGCTGCGGGCTTCGTTCCAGATGCGGAGTTCGCCGATTTGCCCTTTGAAGTGGCGATCGCCATTCCACTGCCCGATGAACAGCGCCCCGCCGCCCAACAGCGCGGAACGGTTGGCGGCCGTGGCGACGAGTTTCCCATCCACCAGAATGGACTGGGTGCGGGCGGCACTGTCGTAGCGCCAGGCGACGTGATACCAGCGGTCTGGCTCTAGCGCGGTGGGGCTGCTGAGGTCGTTTGCTTCACCAAAGAAGCCCAGATACGGACGGCGATCGCGGATCGTTAGGTGCAGCGCCCGCAGCGCCACACGAGGAGCCGCACTGCCCAACACGGGACAATCTCTCGGTGCATCGGCCGCCAGGTTGATCCACGCTTCCACCGTAAAGCTGCGGTTGGGCAGGCCCAGCGCCTCGGCAGTGGCGAGTTCGACAAAATCGGTGGAACCGTTCAACGAGAGCGATCGCCCCTGGAAGCCGGGAGCCTTTCCCTTGGGCAGCACGGATTGCGCCGCCTGCACGACAGCTTTGGTCTTGCCGCTGCCGATCAGCAGGGTGTCGCCCGCCTTGAGGGAATGCGTTGCGGCGCTCTCCAGGTCAAACTGGGCGACGCTGCCGGATAAGGCTTCGGTGAGCTTGCCAAGATAAACCGGACGCGCCATGCCGTTTAGCACGGCGGCAAACTGAGCGCGATCGCGCGGCACTCGCTGCCATTGTTCCTGAATGCCCGTTGCCGCGTTTTGAATCGCCACGGTGCAGGTGTCGGCATCCTCTGCTGTGATGGTAATCTGGCTGCTGTCGAGGGCGGCCCCGGCAGCGCGGGCGATCCAGCGCAATCCCGGCGTTTCGGGCTGGCTAAAGCTGGCGCGACCCGTCACCACGTCGTAATATGCGGCAAAGAACTGGTCGCTGGTGCCCCGGTAATAGAGGCTGAGGCGACCCGTGACGCTTTCAAACAAGAGCGGTGTGTCCTTCGTCCAGGCAAAGCCCAGCACAGCACCTGACACAGTGAGTCCGGTCGGGTCGGCGCAGACAAACGGCATCGGCAAGGGATTGTCTTGCCCAAACTGGTGCATAGCCAGACGCAGGGCAGCAAGCTGGCGATCGCCCTCGGCAATTTGCTGATTCAGAATGGCAATTTCCGATTCCAGGCGATCGCGCTCGGCCCGCATTTCGCCCGCTGTCGCTTCATAAAAATCAGCGACGTATCCCATGCCATCTTGCCGCAGTGCCGTGTAATGCAGCGGGGCAACGGGGGATTGCTCCCGGGGCACGCCATCCCAGCCCAGCTTGACGTACTGGTCGCCTTTGAAGAAGTAGAGATGCCCCGTTTCAGCGCGATAAATGACACCATCCAGGCGCGTCCAGTCTGTTGGCAGACCTGGGAAAATCTGACGGGTGGCATAGCGCTGATAGGCTGGGTTGCCGTTATTCAAAAGCGTTCGGATTAAGCTCTGCTGGCTATCCCAACTGCTAAATCGAAGGCAGCGATCGCCCTTGAACAAGAAGACTTCCTGACCAACTCGAACAGCCGCATCAATACCCTGCGTCCAATCCAACCCGCTCTCAATTCCCGGCGGATTAAACTCTGCCTGAATGGATGAGCCGTGATGTTTATTTTCTACCGGTGTAGTGAAGTTGTAGTTCACCCGACAATCCGCATTTCGGAACAAGTAGACGTGATTATCTGTCCGGAAGGTGACCAGCGTATCTAGCCCATCCCAATTGCCGGGAAGATTCAGGATCTGCTGGATAGGACGAACGGCGATCGCCTCAGCCGGTGTCAGCCCATCTGCCCCAAAGCGGATGTGGGCAGCCATCGTCCGAGCCTTGCCGCTAAACAGCAGTCTGTAGTACTGCGTTCCACGCGTATCCCAGGCGTTGAGCTGATAGCGCTTTTCGCCTGTGCAGATGGGGAAGTTTGCCAGCTCTGCCCGCACGCCCTCCAGAACGGTGGTCTTGGTGACGCGATCGCTCGTCCAGCGCTGCATATTTTGCTGGAGCTGGCTGTATGCTTCCAGGGTTTCGCTGAGGGTGCGATCGCCAATTTTGGCGGCTTCGAGCTGCTTCAGGTTGAGCAGGTCGGGCACTTGCGCCAGGCTGCCATCCCGCGACACGGCGAAGTCCAGCACGGCAATCAGTGGCTTGGCGGCGGTGTCGGTGGAGCGATCTTCCGTCGGCACGGCAAACATGACGCGGCCGTTGCGCTTGATCGGCTTTTTCTCGCCAGCGGTGTAGCCTGCCTCGGCCGGTTCCTGCTGGTAATAAAACAGCGAGGTACAGCCAGCCGTCACGGCGCGATTTTGAAAGGCAAAGCTGGAGCGACGAATGCCCGGATGTTCGCCCACGGGCGCTTCCGACTTGATCCAGGGATGCTCGCTGCCCGTGATCTGCCCGTGCTGGGCAAAATCCGTCTGGTCATACAGCACGGTGCCTATGCCCTCGTCGCAGCGCCAGTAGCCAACCAGATCCAGCTCATTGCCCACCAGTCGGTGATGCCGCTCGATCTCTAGCTCACGGGGCGATCGCACGCGGCTCCAGAGCCGCAGCTCGTCGATCTGTCCTTTGAAATAATCGCCCTGGGCGGTGCGGTTGCTCAGGAACAGCGGATCATCGTTGACCGGAGCGCGGGACAGGTCATCGTCCACCGTGCCTGCGGCTACCCCGTCGATGTACAGCGTAATCGTGGGCAACTCGGCGTGTTCCTGGTCGGCGCGGGGCGTGGATGTCCGCACCACCGCCACATGATGAAACTGTCCATCCGTTAGCGTCTGGTTAGAAATGAGTGCCAGCGTCTTTTGCCCGTCTGTGCGGAAGAAGCCGAGTTTGCCGTTGCTCAGATAGCGCAGCGCATAGGGACATTCGCCGCGTCCCGTGCCTTTTTCCAGAATGTTGAACTGGGCGGTGGGTTCTTCCTGGGAATTGGCTTCGCTAATTTGTTCTGGGTCAGCCAGCAGCCACATCTCCAGCGTAAAGCCACTCATCCCCGACAGGTTTAGCCGCTCTCTAGAGCGCATCGACACGGCATCATCCACGCCATCTAGCAGCAGCGCCGACTCGGCAAAGCCCGACTGGCTCAGCAGCGGAATCAGCGGTTCGCCCGAAAAAGGACAGGTGCCCGGTTGCCGTTCAAACACGTCCTGCTGATGCTCTGGTTTGGGACTGGTGTAATACTGCGTGCCGCGGGTGTTGAAGGAGCCGTTGGGCGATCGCTCGATGTTAAAAGAATCAAACCGCTGGGTGAGCCGATTGTAGGCAAAAATTTGCCAGCGCTGCACATCGGGAATTGCTGTCGGCAGCAGCAGTACCGTAAACCAGCCGTTCGTTAAATTGCGAACAAAGTCAAGCGTTTGAGTCGGCTCGTAAAAGGCTTTCTTTTCCAGATCTTCGTAGCCCAGTCCGTCCTTGCGGCTGGCGGGCGAGTCTTTGCGGCGGCTGCGCTGATAGCGTACTTCCAGCTTGGGCTGGAGTTGTCCACCCGTAAACACAAACCGATCCATCAGCAGCGTGTTGTCGGCTACGGGAATCGGCTGTCCCTGAGAATCTTTCAGGATTTCGCCGCGTGCGTCTGTCCGCCACACCATGTCGGGCGCGGTGCGTGCTGCCGACTGCCGAAAGACATACACATACTGTTCATCTGACAGGACTTGAAACGGTCGAAATCCATTCAGATCTCCTTTCGGCAAGCTGGCGCTGAGGCGTGCAGTTGTGGACTTAAAACTATCTCGCTCTTTGGGTTCGATGATCGTTCCTGCTGGCAGTTCAACTCCGTGACGATTGACGAGTGGCATCCGATGCGTGCCCGCAACTGACACGCCAACGATCGCCAGTTCATCAGGGAAGATCAATTCTTTTGGCTCAATATCCCAAAATGCTTTATCCAGAGAGGTTGAAACGTTGGCGCGTTCCATGTCGAGAACTGTGTAATGAATGTGGCGATCGCTATCCATCGCAAAGGCAATCACCGTTCCGTTATGGCGCACCATAGTCGTATAGACATAGGTCTTTTGTGCAGATCCAGCGGCGGCGCTAGAGGGTTCATAGACTTTGACAAAATTCCGTTCGAGGATGGACATGGGGGCTTGTCTCCTGTTGCTTGAAGTAAGGATTTAGAATGTCGAGATAAACTTCCGCTGAATCTGCAAAAAGCTGAGTCTGCAAAAAATACATGCAGAACATTGCCCAAGCCCCAGAATGTCTGAGATTGGGCATCACCTGTGCTAAACCAATAGTCTCAATCCACTCAATATCCAGCGCAACACGGAGAGCCGATTGCAAGGCAAAATCGGCAATTAACTAGAAGTTTGTTGGGATACAGATATTGAAGATCAATTCGTAGAGGGGCAGCAGAGGGGGCAAGGGTTAAAGCAGCACCAGTTCGGCGTTAATGCCAGACAGTTTGGGTGTTGTGGTGCGCTCTAACGGGATGAATGTTGTCTTTTGCAGCGAAGCGGGGGGAACACTATCTGTGCCTTCACTCTCGAAAGAGGCAATTCCGAATTCGTCAGAAATTTTGTTTATCTTTGGTTTATCTAAAAATGCCCAGTAGAATCGTGGGCGATCGCCCGTAGCTAGAGATCCGTGCTAACAAGGTATAAATTTAGGGGCGTAGGGGTGTAATCCTCTACGTGGGAAAACGACCCTTACACCCCCTGTATTTCACCAGCGTGAAACATGTTCGATGGCTATCGATTCTGCACTAAGCGACGATAAAATCGAGGCGATTGAGAACATCAACATCTACCCCTCGAAGTTCAACGAGGACTTTGTTTCCATCACTGATCAAAACGTTCCTATTCTTTTGGGTAAAGATGAGATTGCCAAACCGAACACCACTCAATAAAAGCTTATCGATACCGTCTTTATAGTCCAGAATTGCATCTGGCCCCTTGAACGATTCAATCACGAAGGTATCAGCGCCTAGACCACCTTTCAACATATCTTTGCCTCGGCCGCCTATTAGCCGATCGTTCCCAGCGCCCCCCAACAGTTTATCTTTACCGTTATCGCCAATGAGGGTATCGTTACCGTCACCGCCTGTGAGGACATCATTGCCATTTCCGCCCAACAGGCGATCGTTCCCGACCTCTCCAAGCAGGCGATCGCCACCATCCAGCCCAGAGATGACATCGTTACCTGCAAAGCCGTTGATTACGTCCTGGCCTGGCGTACCTGTGAGAGTGTCGTCGCCACTAAAATCAGGAACCGGGTTGAGCGTTAACTCATACTGAGTTGCGGTTAGTACAGAACTGCGAGGATTCGCCACTTGCAAGAAGTAAGTTCCTGGAGCCAGCGTGATAGAAAAAGTTGTGTTGGAGCCGCCGCCAAAGGTGCCCAGGGTTTCATTCGAGTCATAGACCCCGTTCCCGTTGGTATCTGCCGCAAAGAAAAGTCTCAGGTTTTCTGTCGTTCCACTGATCAAACCACCGATATTGGTTTTTTGAGACAGGGTGAACTTGTAGGTATCAACGGGATCGATGACGTTACTAACATAATCTTTGAGGACACGCTGCGTTGAGAGTATGCCCAGGTCAAAAGCTTGACCAAACGTAGTGCCCGGATCGGGAGAAACGTTACCTGGTTTAGGTGTAGCACTCAACTGAATACTGTAGTCGCGCGTCAAAAAGTTGCCGGTCGCGACTTCGAGGTAGTAGGTTCCAAGCGGCAATGATTGGAAAAATGATGTATCTCCTCCTGCCGAAAGTGTTCTAATGCGCTCGTTATCTTCAACGAAGCCATTGCCATTAAAATCGACCACCAGTCGTAGAAATGGAGGAGTGCCAGATTGCACTCCCCAGTCCACAAATCCAGCGATATCGCTATTTTGAGAGAGGGTGAATTTGTAGTAGGAAACTGGATCGGTTCCACCAATCACATCAGAAATATTGACTGGGCTTGAAAGGTTTCCCAAGTTGTTGGCGGTTGCAAGCGTATTATCTGTCAGTGACATAGATTGATTGCTGAGAAACAAGGATGGAAACAGGTCAGCAGTGCTAATTTAGGCATCGCTGGCTGGTGGTTATTGACTACAATCCTTACCAAATCGCACGGAATGAACTGTAGCCATCATCGTCCTGCTTTTGCGGAACAGGTAAAGCGCAAATGAAGACTATAACCATGCTAAGCAGAGCAATTTTTTTCTCATTGACCATTCGCGCCAATCAATTGGCCGATTGCGTCCTGTCCTGCGGGCGATCGCCCTCAACTGCGATCGCGCAACTTGTCTAGCCCATCCAGAATAAAATTGAGTCCAAACTCAAAATCATGTAGACCGTTATAACGGCCATCCATGATGTAACGCGACAGTTGATGCATGTAGGGGTACTGATCTGGTGGAATGTACGAAATAAAGCTTTCTGCCGTCTCGGCATATTCGGTTGCTTCGATAGGAAAGTTGAGTTCCTGGAGGGTAAATCCGTAAATATGGCTGTCGATAGCATTCCACGCATGATCCGCCATCTCCCAGGAAAATCCCGCTTCCCGCAGGCAACCGATCGTCCTGTCGACATAGCGCAGCATCGCTGGGCCGACGTTGATGCGTGACATGATGGCCATCACTGCCCAGGGGTGTTTTAGCAAGACCTCGTGGGCCGAAAGCGCCCGTCGCCGCATGGCAGTTTTCCAATCCAAGTCAAAGCGAGGCAACTCAATGTCTCTGACGACCATATCCACAATCCCATCAACTATGTCGTCTTTGTTGGCAACGTGGTTATACAGCGACATCGCTTTCACGCCTAATTCTTGGGCAACCTTTCGCATCGAAAGAGCCTCAAGCCCCCCTTCGTCTGCTATGCGGAGGGCCGTCTGCAAAATCCGCTCCCGACTTAACGGAGCTGGAGTTGATGTGGAACTGGTCTCTGTCTTAGCCATCGATTTTATGGTGCATTGCCTTGCCACCAATCGCTCTAGCCTCCATAGATGGGGATGTCGTGCGATTAGCTTGACAAACTTACGGCGTAAGTTAAACTGGCTTTATGCACAGACATACGCTGTAAGTCTAGCTCAAAATGCCAAGCCCGCTTCACCCCTATTTCCCTACAAACCTTAAAAATCTATGCCCGCAACATCCTCGCGTCGCTCCACCTCAGGGACAAACTTGGTTAATGAAACAACAAATGAAAAAATGAAGGCGATCGCCCGTTCTGAATATGGTTCGGCGGAGGTGTTGAACCTGGAAGAAGTAGATAAGCCGATCGTGTCGAATCAGGGCGTGTTGGTAAAAGTGTATGCCACGTCGGTTAATGCGGGAGATTGGCACCTGATGCGGGGCACGCCGTTGATCACTCGCCTAATCTACGGCGGGTTGCGTCAGCCCAAGATAAAAATTCTCGGTTTTGACGTAGCCGGACGAGTTGAAGCTGTTGGTAATGATGTCACCCAATTTAAGCCCGGTGATGAGGTCTTTGGCGATCTCTCTGAGTGCGGCTTTGGAGCATTTGCCGAGTCTGTTTGTGCAGCAGAATCAGCATTGGTTTTGAAGCCTAACACTATTTCGTTTGAGGAAGCCGCCGCCGTTCCTGGAGCCGCATTGCCAGCATTGCAGGGGCTTCGAGACTGCGGACACATTCAGCCCGGACAGAAGGTACTCATCAGTGGTGCATCTGGTGGTGTAGGGTCGTTTGCGGTACAGATTGCCAAAGTCTTTGGCGCAGAAGTTACGGCTCTGTGTCGTACAGAAAAAATAGATAAGGTGCGATCGCTCGGCCCAGATCATATTATTGATTACACCCAAATTGATGTTACTCAAAGCGGTATTGATTACGACCTGATTTTGGATGCGGCTGCCTATCGCTCAGTTTTTGATTATTTCTCGATTCTGAAACCCGGTGGAACCTATGTTTTAGTTGGGGGATCTATAGCCCGATTGTTTCAAATTTTGCTCCTCGGATCTTTGATTTCAAAATTCAGCCGTCGTAGAGTCACCACATTGGTCTCTACTCCCAATCAAGCCGATCTCCAAATTTTGAAAGACTGGCTTGCGTCAGGAGCGATCGCTCCTTTGATTGACCACATCTATTCCCTGGACGAGCTACCTTCTGCTATGTCCAAACTTGAGCAAAGACAGGTGACTGGAAAAGTCGTTGTTCGGGTTTAACAGGGGGTAGATCGATGCAACAAAAAACGGTCTCTGGGTATCTGACTCGTAGCCTGATTCAGTTTGCAGCTTATCAGGGGATAGATATTGAGCAGCTTTGTTCTAAGGTCGGACTCGATCCAGTCGCACTGACAACCCCGGATCACCGAATCGTGCCTTCTGTCCACTATGCTGTATGGCGAGAGGTTGTAAAACAGACAGAAGACGAGAATCTGGGTCTCCATTTTGGGGAAGCATTTAATCTAGGCAGCTATGGAATTGTTGGGTACATCTTGTTGAATTGTGCAACCCTGGCCGAAGTCTTCGAGAAATATTGTCGCTACAGCTCTCTCTTTTGCCAGGGGATGCCCAGCCGACTTTCAATTTCAGAAGGAATGGCCTTTTTTGAGTACAACTTTAATTCTGAATTGACAATCCAGCATGACCAACGAGAAGAATGGCGTTACGATACTGAATGTACATTTGTCTCGACCTTATCTGCGATTAAATTACTCACAGGTAGAGAGCTTCGGGCATCAATGGTTGCATTTCGCCATACTCCTCCTGCGGATTTATCGGAGCATCAGCGCATTTTTCAAACTGATTTGAAGTTTTCAATGCCGTTCAACCGTCTGGCTTTTAATGCGGCATATCTAGATTGGCCTGTGTTGTCCAGCAATGTGAATTTACTCCCTCTTTTTGAGCAGCAGGCAGACGCGATGTTGGGGACACTGAACGGGAGCGATCGCTACACCCAAAAAGTTACTTATCTCATTGCAGAGCATCTTAAGGGAGAACTTCCCAAAATCGAGGCGATCGCCTCTAAACTCTCGATTAGTACCCGCCATCTCCAACGAGAACTAAAAGCAGAAGGAACTTCGTTTCAAAAATTGCTCGATAAAACTCGACAAGATCTAGCGCTGCGGCATCTGGAAAACCTGACGTTTTCAATTCACGATATTGCGTTCTTGCTAGGTTTTTCAGAGCCGAGCGCATTTAACCGCGCTTTCAAACGCTGGACAGGGAAAACTCCTCAGGGCTATCGGTCAACGCGGTCTTAGTACGGGACAAAAAGCTTGAAATGAGGAGGGTAGGGTCTCATCAAAGTTACCACACTCTGTAGAAACCCTATGAGCTAATATAGCGAATTGAAGCAAGTCCTCCAAGCACAATTGAACCGGCATGGAGCGAGGATTTCATTTCTGGCATTGTCCCTGTTCGCCCTGTTAACAGTCAAAATAGTGAACCTGAGCAGCTCTTCTGGGTTTCAGGTGATTCCTGTAAACTACATTACAGTTAGTCGGACTGTAGCCGCTATGGACTTTCACCTTGATACCCTACTGAATCTACCTAACCTTAGAGGGTAGTACCTTTTAGTAAAGGACAGAGGAAACGTTGAGCCTGCCCTGTTCTGTCAGATTCTCTCTGACACGGCGATTATAATCGTGGACGGTTCTTGGAGATGTCATGAGACCCACAGGTTGGACGGGTCATCTCGATGGTCATGGAGCCTACTCCCCCAAAATCTACGAATATGACAGCTTTACCTTTTTTATATCCTTTACGATAATCCACCACCTGAAATTTTCGATTGGGGATTGGGGAGTTTGGATTTTGGATTGACAGACTCGACCGCCAAAATCCAAAATCCAAAACCCCCGCGTCTTCTCCTTCCACAACACAGCACACGCATCCCCAAGTTCCCCAATCTCAGGTCAGGAAGGGCGATAGGCCGTCACTTCGATTTCTATTCGCATATTCAAATCGGCTAATCCCGCCACGATCATCGTCGAAGCGGGGCGGATCTTTCCGAAGTATTTTCGCAGCACAGGCCAGCAGGGTTCAAAGTCTTCTCGGTTGGGCACGATATAGCGAACGCGCACCACATCCGCCAGGGAAAACCCGGCTTCGTCTAGGGCGGCGCTGATATTTTTCAGGGTTTGCTCTGCCTGCTCTACTACGTCGTCCGAAATCGTCATGGTGCGATAGTCGTAGCCCGTGGTGCCCGACACAAACGCCCAATCGCCCTCCACCACGACGCGAGAATAGGCGACTTCACGTTCAAAAAAGGAACCGGAGGAAATCAGGCGGCGACTCATGATGCAGAGAAATCAGGTTTTAGGTTGCAGAAATCTGGACAGAGCCACGGCCTCATCATGAACGAGGCGCTTCTATTCAAGTCTTGCAAACGGCGTTCCAAATGAAATCACGAGAAGCCTTGCAGCCTCCTAGACTCGCCATCTAAAAGCCAATCTAAAAATCGCTAATCTAAAACTGCCAATCTAAAATCCAAAATCAACCTCAGCCCAACTGCCGAGCCTGCAAGTAGGAGCGCAGCAGCAGCAGGCTGGAAATCGACTTGGAATCCACTGCTTCCCCGTCTAGGATGGCTTGCTCTAGCTCCTGCGGGGTCAACAAGAGGGTTTCCAAATCCTCATCTTCATCCAATCCCGGCGGCGTGTCTAGCTTCTCCAACTCCGTCGCTAGGTAAGTATAGATAATCTCGTCGGAATAGCCCGGAGCCAGGAAAAACTGCCCCAGCTTGTGCCACTGGCTGGCTTTGTAACCGGTCTCTTCCTGGATTTCGCGCTGGGCAGTGGTTAGTGGGTCTTCGTCTTTCTCGATCGTGCCTGCGGGAAACTCCAGCAGTCGCCGCGATGCCGCAAAGCGATATTGCCGCACCAGCACCAGCTTGCCCTCTGCCGTCATGGGCACGGCCACTGCCCCGCCCGGATGCCGCACACATTCCCAATCGCCCTCGGCTCCGTTTGGCAGGCGCAGGCGGCTCACCTCAAAGTTGAACTTGCGTCCCTGAAAGAGGAGCTTTTGCTTGAGGCGCTGGGGAGGTTCGTGGGCCATGGTCTGGAAGGGGTAGGTAACGAGATCTTGGGGTGAGGGAGGACGAGATACGGTTGCTGGATAATGCCGTCACGCTCGCATCAGCAGAGCCACTGCGTAGGCCGCGATCCCCTCTTCTCGTCCGACGGGGCCCAGCTTTTCGTTGGTGGTGGCTTTGATGCCGATTTGATCCGGGGCGAGTTGGAGGGTGGTGGCGAGGCGATCGCGCATTGTTTTAATGTGCGGCTTCAGTTTGGGCCGTTCTGCCACGATGACAGAATCGATATTTCCGATCTGCCAACCTTGTGACTGAATTAGCGCGTGGACTTGTTCCAGCAGCTTCAGGCTGTCGGCTCCGGCCCACTGCGGGTCGGTGGGCGGAAAGTAGTGCCCAATATCGCCTAAGCTGAGCGCTCCCAGCATCGCGTCCATGATGGCATGGGTCAGCACATCGGCATCGCTGTGGCCCAGCAGCCCTAGTTCATGGTCTATCTTAACGCCGCCCAGGATGAGGGGGCGATCGCCCACCAGTCGATGAATGTCGTAGCCGTTCCCAATCCGAATCGCCATAGAGTTTCAGAATTTCGTGGAAAGAGTTTCGTGGAAAGTGTGTCGCAGAAAAGATGCTCTCTCACGCTAAGCCCTGCTCGAAAGCGGGCGATCGCCCAGCGCCCGGTTGCAGGCTAATTGCCGCCGCCTTGCCGCAGTCGATCCGCCTGTTGCAGTGCGGCGTTGCTGTTCTCCCGGTAAAGCACGACGCGGTTTTGGGCAGTGGTATAGCGGCTGTCGGTGGCGGGCACTTGGGCCATGAGATCGGACGCTCGCTGCCATCGGCTGGCCAGATCTAGCCAGTCGGCCGAGGTTTGCGCCGTTTGCCCATCGCGCACGGCCGCCTCTGCCAGCCGCACCGCCTGGACAAAGGGATCGGGCGTGGGGGCGGGCGCAGGGGACGGGGACGACTCCACTGGCGAGGCAGGCGCGACGACCTGCTCCATTGGTTTGGGAAGAGGAATGCCCAGCCAGTCGGCCAGGGCCCAGCCCACCAGCAGCGCCAGCACCCCCAGGCTCAGCCCGCCAATCAAAATGCCCCGCCAAAACTGTTGCTTGGCGTGTGCCTCGGTGGGGGATTGGGCCGCAGGTTTAGCAATGTCGAGCATTCGGTTATAGCGCCAGTCTTCGACCATGCGCTGGAGCGGGTTGGGCTGGGGCAGGGTAATTTCTTGCGACCAGAGGAGTTGTTTTTTGGGGTCGCGCTGGATATCCTCAAGCCAGAGAAGCTGCTGCTCTCGCACAATACGGCTGTTGATATTGACACGACGAATGCCATTGGGACTGAGCCGCTCCAAGATGTAGCGGACATCTTCAACGAGCGACTGCTGTTCCAACTGTTCCAGCGTCTCCGCCTCACACAAAAGCTGAAGCACGCCGTGATCCAGCACCGCACGAGTCCGCACGCCAGCATCCGCCAGCCGTTCGTTCAGCACCTGAATGATCGCCGACACGCTTCCTTGACGTGCCTGACGCTCGATATCGTCGATGGGGTCTACCATAATCGCTTGGCAGCAGCCTGATGGCGTTTCCAGTGATTTTTAAGACTACGGTTTGTAGAAACCCATTGTAAACAAAGAAAGGCGATCGGAATGCGATCGCCCCTTTATTATGTATGCTCCGAACCCTATCACCAGGTTTTTATAGTATCGCTTTATCCAGCGGCGACAAACTTTCAAGTGCCCCTGATTGTCGTATCCGTGCTTCACCAGTCCCAAAACCGGATCTGCTTCACCGCTGCGTTTTTGGTTACATTTGTCCAGCAAATAGGAACTGGCTACAGAATTCCTCAGCGCTATTCTATCCGCCCCGTTTCCGCCCGCTACGTGCCCTTCCCAGTCGCCTGATTGACAGCCACACTAGCCCCATCCCGCAGGCAAACTTAAACGCTCTTAAAGACTCATCGGAACTGAATCCAAAAAACTGGCCGCCTGAAGAGTCCGTTTGACGTAGCGGACGAAACGCGGGCCACCACGCCGCCCGTATCGCGGCATACGTCCAAAGTATCCGCCGTGAAAGTGGAAGCCTTTCTAATCCCGTACCGTTTCAATCCCTGGAAGAGATTTGGGGGTTTTGCGACTTGGGGAATCGACTGGTTCTAACGGTTCGGGTCAGCGGTTGCCGAGGTCTTTGCATCCAACCCAAGCGGTTTCGGTCAATCCGCTGCAACACAGTTTATGTTAGCCTTCGCGATCGCCCTTCATCTCCCAACACCAACACCTCTGGGCGATCGCCCTCATCTGGCAGCACCCGCACCTCTGGGCGATCGCCCGTCTCTCTCAGCACCCGCACCTTTCGGCGATCGCCCCCCGATACCTCTCGGAACCTCGAACGGCTGACCCAAGCTTATCGTTACTGAACCTTAGCGACTCACCCGAAAGCGTCTGGGACTCTTCGGGTTGACCGAGATCTCGAAGCACTAAATCTTCGCAATTAGGGGGCGAATCGCCTACTCACCCGTAAGCTGACTGAACCAAACGCTGAGGGCTAACGACAAAGATAAGCGGCGGCAGGTAACCTTTGCATCACAGCCAAGATCTCTCGCCCGTCCGCTTCATCGTCTTGTTAGCTGGCTGTCACTTACTAAAGTTCATCTCTACTCCTCCTCTATCCCTGTTTCTGCTGCTTGTCTCATTGCCAAAAAAGCTTCTTTGACTGGCTGGCTCACAGCACTTTGAGGTTCTGACAAAATCAATGCTTGATAAGCCTCAAGGAATCTAGTTCTCAACCTATGAAACAGATGTAGAAAATGTCGGATGAAACCAATACAGTCTAAAATGACAAACTCAATACCTCCAGTTTCATGGTACAAGAATCGTGCGTAGTCTTGAACTTCCTCGTCCACTGGCTCAGTTGTGATAAAAATATAATTGTTGACTCGCCTATTGCTTAAGAGCAATTTCTGTAAGGCGCGGTCTATATCTTCACGACTAACTCGCTTATTTTTCATCTCATAACTGGTTATAACTTCATCGTCTCCAATAAGAGTAATTTCAACATCCCCT
This sequence comes from Thermoleptolyngbya sp. C42_A2020_037, assembly GCF_015272455.1. Lineage (NCBI taxonomy): Bacteria > Bacillati > Cyanobacteriota > Cyanophyceae > Oculatellales > Oculatellaceae > Thermoleptolyngbya > Thermoleptolyngbya sp. C42_A2020_037. Next base: position 1,861 of record NZ_JACYLP010000035.1, on the reverse strand, counting down.
AAAGCACCCGTCTGTATGTCAGCAGCATTATGTGCTTGCAGTGTGAGAACTCTTTCTCCGAGAAACTCTTCAGCAGATTGATAAGCAGCAGCTACGACAAGGACAGAAAGACGGCTCGTTCCTTTGAGGCTCATGTGTTTTTCAATCAGGTTGACAATATCCTCAGAAGACAAAGGCACGGCATCTTTGGTGGTATTCAGCGTTGCAACTAATGCTTCAATGCGCTGCTGGCGTTCATTTCTATCGATTAAAAGCAATCTGACTATCTCGGCAATCAGAGTATCGGCGCTCACGCGCCCCCCGTAAACATCATCAAGCAGACTGAGTACCGCCTGATACAATTGCGGTGGTTTACCGACGAGATTCACATCTTTAGTTAGCGTCGTATTTCGGTTCCGTAACGCGGGTGTAAGAAAAGCAGTTGTGCTATTGCATGGCAAATTATGTTCATTAATAAAAGTTGTAATATAACGCTCATCGTAAGTTCTGCCTGAGAAGGCGTCAGTATCTCCAATTTCCGTGTATGGTTTCCTGATATCGACATCAGGACGGTGAAGTTTTGCCAGTAAACAAGCCATCAAAAGACGTACTCCTGCCCGATTCTTGAGGTTACGGGCAACATAGTCGGCACGTTCTCTAATCTGCGGATCAGAAACGAGTGACTGTTCTAGGTTTGCATTAGCGCGTCGAAGAGCGGCATCGAGGATTTCAGTTGGTTCTGCCATTTACTCATATCCCCTGGAACATCATAATTAGTCCAAAGTATCTCCGTTCGAGGTTGTTTAACTGATAAACATTGTTTTGACGGAGATTCAATACAGTTCCAGTCTTTGTAGAGTTTATCTAGTAATTCACAACGGTAGCCGGACAAAGCAACCTTACCTTTAAGGTTAGTCAGAACTTCGGCAAGTTCCCGGTGATCGTTGTCAGTCATTTCATACCCATAAGCATGAATATCGCCCCGCGAATCATGAGGATAGGGAGGGTCACAATAGAACAAAGTTTCCTCGCTATCGTATCGCTGAATCACTTCGATAGCAGTCGCGTTTTCTATCTGAACTCGCAACAACCGTTGCACAATCTCGGATAGTCCTTCAACACTTCCAAGCCAACGAGAAACTGCTCCTGCCATGCCCGCTCGACTGGTCAGCTTGCAGTGTGCCCATCTTCCAGCACTGGCTGTCTGTGCAAGGCCAGTCCTCACTTGACGAGCACGGACAAAGAAACGACGCGCCCTTTCTAATTCCGAAAGATTATCAATGGGTTCTTCAACTGCAATTCTCAGTTCTTCTCGAGAAAACGGCGTTAGCCCAATTGCTCGAATCAGGTCTTCTTGCTGGTCGCGCAAAACTCGAAAGAAATTGACGACTTCTCCATCTATGTCATTGTAGGTTTCAACTGGAGAGGGTTCCCGGTTGAGTAGTACAGCAGCGGAGCCTGCAAACGGCTCACAATAGTGGGTCGCTTGGGGCAATAAAGGAAGCAACCAGTTTAGGTGATTAAATTTTCCACCGTACCACCCAAATGCAATTACCTTGCCCATTTGCTTTCCCAACGTTGACTCTGGACAAGAAGTATACACGAACTAATGCCCTTGAGACGGGGGTCGCTTGAAAACTTTATGCTCAACCAGTGGTTTCAGATACCGTCCTACAGATAACTTGGAGCCAGCTAACTATTAATTAGACTGATCCCATCTGCCTATCTACCCCGCAGAGGGCAATTAGGCTGAAATCTCTCTGTCTAAGATCCCAAATCGGGGAATTAGGCTGACAACTGTCTGTACGATACCCCTGTTTCAGGGAGTTAGGCAGATGGCTTTACAAAGGCTTCAGATAAGTGGGGCTGATGAATAGGCGCG
>NZ_JACYLP010000017.1:0-27689 GCF_015272455.1 Thermoleptolyngbya sp. C42_A2020_037 | reverse complement strand
ACCTCGCAGCAGGGTATTCCGGCTCTTAAAGTCAATTTTTGTCAGTCAACCAGCAGGCGCAGACGCAGCAGATACCTGGATTAGGTTGGCGAGTAATAATCAGCTTTTAATGAAGCTAGAAGGTATTCAGGCAACTGCTCTTTCACCTTTTTCTTTCCTGTCTGGTTTTCTCCTATAAGTCTACCTAGACTAAGCCACAACATTCTTTCATCCATTCGCTTTCCAGGACTTTTTGCATTGAGGAACGGATAAAAACTGCATATCTCGCAAGACCAAGTGCAGATACAAGCATCAGAAGATTGGCAAATTGCGTGAGTTTTCGGAGTTAGCCGCTGCCATTCTCCACCCACACTAAGAGAGCGCTAGTTTGTGTGTCTTGATTTGTGTGTTTTGAATGGTTGCTGAAGGCGAAGCCGTATGCTGTTGCTCAATCTTTTGCTACTGGGTCTTGGTGGACTGCTGCTGGTGCCTGTGTCGGTACTGTTTGTGGAATGCGTGATGGCGCTGCTGCCGCTGCCTGCGCCTAGAATTCGGGGCCGCAGAGTGCATCCCCGGACGGCAGTGCTGATGCCTGCCCATAACGAAGCAGCAGGCATTGGCGCAGCGATCGCCACGATTTTGCCGCAACTCCAGGCGGGCGATCGCCTGCTGGTGGTAGCCGACAACTGCACTGACGATACCGCCGCTGTCGCCTTCGCGGCTGGCGCTGAGGTGATTGAGCGGCGCGATCCCGACCGTCGTGGCAAGGGCTATGCGCTGGATTTTGGGCTGCGTCATCTTGCCAAAAATCCGCCAGAGGTGGTGGTAATGGCCGATGCAGACTGCTGGATGAATGCTGGCGCGCTGTCCGAAATTGCCAGCCTATCAGCAGCAACGCATCGCCCGGTGCAATCGGTTTATCTAATGGAAACACCACCGCGCCCCAGTGCCGCCAGCGCCGTATCTTCCCTCGCGTTTCTGGTGAAAAATCAAGTGAGATTGCTGGGACTATCGCGCTTGGGAATGCCGTCGCTATTGACGGGCACAGGTATGGCCTTTCCCTGGGATGTGATTCGGGGGATACCCCTGGCCAGCGGCAATATTGTGGAAGATATGCAGCTTGGGTTGGACTTGGCGATCGCCGGACATCCGCCCCTCTTTTGCTCCACTGCTTATGTGATGGGGCTATTGCCCGCCCGCCGAACCGCCGCCGATCAGCAGCGCACTCGCTGGGAGCATGGCCATCTGCACACGCTGATGACTCAAGTGCCTCGGTTATTGGGCGAAACGCTGCGGCGGGGTCGCGTTGACCTGCTGGCGATCGCCCTCGACCTCGCAGTGCCGCCCCTGTCGCTGCTAGTGATGCTGTGGGCTGTGGTGCTGGGAATAGCGGCGATCGCCCTGCTGTTGGGCGCATCTCCTCTGCCTGCGGCGCTGCTGCTGGCTCAGGGTTGCCTGCTGCTGGGCGCAATTTCCGGCGCATGGGTTCGCTTCGGCACAGATCTGATTCCCGCCAGCGCCTTGCTCAGTATTCCGCTCTACGTACTTCGCAAAATCCCCCGCTACTTCGGCTTCTTTAGCAATCGTCAAACCCAGTGGATTCGGACAGAGCGCGAGCCAGAGGTTGGGAGTTAGGAGGGGTGGAGGGGGAAAGAGAGAAAAATGAAGAACGAAGAGCGAAGAACGAAGAGCGAAGAACGAAGGGCTAAGGGATTCCAGTTTTCGTTTTTCGTTTTTCGTTTTTTTCTCTCGCCCCATCACTCCACTCCCCCATCCCCCTCCAGCAGCGCTTTAATCAGCGCGCCAATGCCGACAATCACGGCGATCGCCACAGTTCCCAAACCCAGCGGGCTAGGCACCCAAAACACCGCTTCTAAATGATTCAGTTCGCCAGGCTGCAAGATCCAGGTCAACTGGCGATCGCCCACCTCCGGTGCTGGGGTGCTGTCCACGCGCCGCACCCCCCAGGGCGTATTGAGCCTGAAATCGACATCCAGCAAGCCCCCCGGCGATACGAGCAGGCGGCCATCTGCTCCTCGAACCGCGAGCGATCGCAAGTCCAGATCCAGACTCAGCCGATTGCGCTGCACCAGCAGCAGGTTCGTTTCACGGATGTTTAGTTGAGCGGCGATCGCAGGCAGTTCCGCCAGATCCGGCCCCCAAAGCTGCCGCCGCTCCTCCTGCGACGGGTTAAAAAAGCGGTTGAACTTCGCAGCCAAGTCTTTGCCATTATTAAACGGAATGGTAATTAGCGACTCCTGCTTCGACGGATGTCGCACCTTGCCGCCCAGTTTCCGCGCCTGTCGCTCCAGTCCATCTAGCCATGCCCGCGCCGTCGATTGCCGCGCTGCCGGAATCTGCCCATCCAGTCGAATCCGCTGCACCAGTTCGCCGTGGGTCTGGCTGTCGTAGGTAATGCCCACGTCGTATTGAATGCAGCCCGTCAGGCAGAGGCAGAGGAGGAGCAGCGGTAGGAGGCGGCGCATGGCTGGGAATCTGGCAGGGGGACAGATGTGAGGTCTGGGGATGAGGAATGAGCTTAAATACAGCCCAAGGTTGTCTCATTCCAGTCCCTTAATGCTCTCTTCCTCTCATCATCCCACCATCAACTCTCCCCAACACATCAAAACGCCATCATGCCCACTCCAAACCTGCTGGACAACCTTCAGGACAAAAACAGTTCTCGAATTCCCGCGCTGCCAATTTCTACCGCCAGCGCCGCCAGAATAAAGCCCAGAAGCTTTGCAGCGATGATGGTTCCGGTTTCGCCCAGCCATTTTTCGATGCGGGTAGACTGCCGCACAATAATCCAGGTCACGAACATCGATAATACGATCCCCAGCACCACGCTCAGGCGAGCCGTAGGACGATCAGCCATGAGCAGCGTGACGGTGGTCAGCGCACCGGGGCCCGCCAGCAGCGGCAGTGCCAACGGCGTAATCGCCACGTCGCGCTCTTGCTCCGCCTCATAGGTGTTAATTTCTCCCTGCAACATATCTAGCGCCACGAGCAGCAGCAATAGCCCGCCCGCCACCTTCAGCGAGGCCGTGCTGATGTGCAAATAGGTGAGAATCGGCTGACCGACAAAGGCAAAGCCCAGCAAAATTAGCGTGGCGACCAGCGTGGCCCGATCGACCACGCGGTTTTTTTGGTCGAGATCCATGCCTTTGGTAAGTAGCACGACGATCGGCGCGTTGCCCAGTGGATCAGCCAGTACAAAGATTGCCAAAAATGTTTGCGTGAGAACGGAAATGTCCATAGGGCGGCTGTAGCGTTTTAGATCCCAAGGTGTAGACGGCGAGGGCGATCGCCCCAGAACCAAGCAAGAACGACTCTAACCAGACTGCGAGGCTTGGTTTCAACACTAGCCGTAGGTGAGAAGCCCAGTCCAGGCGAAAATGCTTAAGATTTCTAAGAATCATCTCAACGCAATCTTTGTAAAAGTTCCGTCCTCAGTTTTGGTTTTTTTTAGTAAAACTAGGCCCAGCCTGACCGTCTATTAGTCACTTTGTTGAGCATTTCCTCCAAGACAACCTGAATTGGCAATAGACATTTATGGTTGAAGTTACTATAATTTCAGTCATAACCGCTGAAGCTCACTTCTCTCTCACTCGCCAACCTAGTGCTACGTCATAGCTAGAACTTAGGTTGGTAGTAAGCGCTTTAGCGCTGAAGCGCTTACTACGAGCCAAGGCATCACCCTAAAACTAAACCATGACACTGCACTGGCTTATGGCTGCCTCTGCGCTGAACATTACGCCCGCAGACTACGGATTGCTGACCGACCTCTACCAGCTCACGATGGCGGCTTGCTACGTCGGCGAAGACCTGGCATTACGACCTGCCAGCTTCGAGTTGTTTGTGCGGCGGCTACCCCAGAGTTTTGGCTATCTGGTGGCAATGGGGCTGGAGCAAGCGCTGGACTACCTGCAACAGTTGAAATTTAGCACGTCCCAGATCGATGCGCTGAAAGCAACTGAGCTGTTTGACCAGGCACCCGCCGCATTTTGGGACATTTTGGAAACGGGGCATTTTAGCGGCGACGTGTGGGCAGTGCCAGAGGGAACGGTCGTGTTTGCCCATGAGCCGATGCTGCGGATCGAAGCGCCGCTGTGGCAGGCGCAACTGGTGGAAACCTACCTGCTAAACACGCTGAATTATCAAACGCTGATTGCAACGCGGGCGGCTCGGCTGCGAGATTTGGCCGGCCCCGAAGCGACGCTGCTGGAATTTGGCACGCGGCGGGCCTTTAGCCCCCAAGCCTCGATCTGGGCGGCGCGGGCGGCTCTGGCGGCGGGGCTGGATGCGACCTCAAACGTGCTGGCGGCGCTGCAACTGGGGCGAAAACCCAGTGGCACAATGGCTCATGCGTTGGTGATGGCGCTGGAAGCGCTGGAAGGCAGTGAGCAGGATGCGTTCACCGCATTTCATCGCTATTTTCCCAAAGCGCCGCTGCTGATCGACACCTACGATTCCGAGGCGGCGGCGGCCCGGCTGGCAGAGCGGATCAAGACCGAGGGGCTAGAACTGGGCGGTGTGCGGCTGGATTCTGGCGATCTGGTGGAACTGTCGAAATCGGTGCGATCGCTCCTCCCTGGCGTTCCTATCTTCGCCAGCGGCGACCTGGATGAATACGAAGTCGAGCGGCTGCAACAGGCCGGAGCCTGCATCGACGGCTATGGCTTTGGCACGAAACTGGTCACGGGTTCCCCGGTCAACGGCGTGTATAAGCTCGTTGAAATCGACAGCATTCCCACGCTCAAAGGCTCCAGCGGCAAAGCCACTTACCCTGGCCGCAAGCAGGTGTTTCGCTACGTCGAAGACGGGCACTTTGGGGGCGATCGCCTTGGACTCTGCACCGAATCGCACCCCACCGCCCAACCCCTGCTGCAACAAGTGATGAAGCAGGGGCAGCGCCTTTCCCATTCCGAACCCCTAGAGGCGATTGCCCAGCGCACCCGCGCCAACGTTGCCGCCCTCCCCTCCACCCTCCGCCAGGTCATCTGCATCGACCCCTACACGCCGGAAATCACGCCCGCGCTGCATAGCCTGACCGAGGAAACGCAGGCGAGGATTCGGAGTGATGGAGTGTTGGAGTGATGGAGTGTTGGAGTGTTGAAACGTCTCTAGTCTTAACCCGTCACCCCGTCACCCCGTCACCCCGTCACCCCGTCACCCCGTCACCCCCTCACCCCCTCACCCCCTAAAATGCACATCGCCCTCTTTGGAACCAGCGCCGACCCGCCCACCCGAGCGCATCAGGATATCCTGGTGTGGCTGGCGGATCAGTTTGATGAGGTGGCGGTGTGGGCTTCGGACAACCCGTTCAAGCTGCACCAAACGCCGCTGGAGCATCGCACGGCCATGCTGCGGCTGATGGTGGCGGCGATTCGCCCGGTTCGCCGGAATTTGCACGTCTATCCTGACCTCAGCCATCCACGAGCGCTGGTGACGGTGAACCGGGCACGGAGGCGATGGAAGCGGGCGACGTTTACGCTGGTGGTAGGGTCTGACCTGGTGGCGCAGTTGCCCAAGTGGTATCGGGTGGAGGCGCTATTGCAAACAGTGCGGCTGCTGGTGGTGCCCCGGCCGGGCTATCCGCTGCGAGAGGCGGATCTGGAGCCGCTGCGGAAGCTGGGCGCAACGGTGGCGATCGCCCCCCACGAGGGCATTCCTGCCTCCTCAACCGCCTACCGCACCGACAAAGACCCGCACCTGCTCATTCCTCCTATCGAGGCATATATTCACCAACAGCGCCTCTACACCTCATGCCAGGACGACACTCCCGCAAGCCTAGTGACTCCACTCCACACCAGCTAGCAGACTTCAAAGTGGGCGTGGATAACGTCATTTTTTCAGTCGATACGGAACAGAATCGGCTGCTGGTGCTGCTGGTCATGCGCGACAACGACCCCTATCTGGGCTATTGGTCGCTGCCGGGGACGCTGGTACGCCAGGGCGAATCGCTGGAAGATGCCGCCTACCGAGTTTTATCCGAAAAAATCCGCGTCAACAACCTTTACCTAGAGCAGCTTTACACCTTTGGCGGGCCCCAGCGCGATCCGCGAGAAGCGCCAAACCGCTATGGCGTGCGCTACTTGTCGGTCAGCTACTTTGCGCTGGTGCGGCTGGCCGATGCCGAACTGATTGCCGATGGGGTCAGCGGCATTGCCTGGTATCCCATGAATCAGTTGCCGGAGCTGGCATTTGACCATCAGGAAATTTTGCAATATGGCTATCGCCGCCTGCGAAACAAGCTGGAATACAGCCCGATCGCCTTTGAGGTTCTGCCCGAATTGTTTACCCTTGGCGATTTGTACCAGCTTTACACCACGGTTTTAGGCGATAACTTTTCGGACTATTCCAACTTTCGATCGCGCTTGCTGAAGCTGGGATTTTTGGCCGATACAGGAATCAAGGTGTCGCGCGGCGCAGGCCGACCCGCCAGCCTCTACCGATTCGATGCCGATGCCTTTGCCCCGCTTAAAGACAAACCCCTGGTTTTTATTTGACATCGGGTAGCTACACAGTTCAGAGCGAGATTTCCCGACCTGGAAAGCGGGCGGGCTGGGGTAGGATTTGGGAGGTTCTGCAACGGGAACGGGCAGAACAAGCTTGAAATTCAGGGTTTGAAATTCAGGAGGAATTGCGATGAAGGCTTGTGTGGTAGGCGCAACGGGGCGCACGGGGCGACGCATTGTGGAAGAACTGGTGCGGCGAGAGATTCCTGTGCGGGCGGTGGTGCGAAACCTGGAGCGGGGGCGCGAGGTGTTGCCCCCGGCTGCCGAGGTGGTGGTGGGCGACGTGCTGCAACCGGACAGCCTGAAAGCGGCGATCGCCGATTGTACCGTCGTGCTTTGCGCCACCGGAGCCGCCCCCAGCTTCGACCCGACGGGCCCTTACAAAACAGACCTGGAAGGCACAAAGAATCTAGTGGATGCCTGCAAAGCGCAGGGCATTCAGCACGTTGTTCTGGTGTCGTCGCTCTGCGTATCCAAGCTATTTCATCCGCTTAACTTGTTCTGGCTGATCCTGGTGTGGAAGAAGCAGGCGGAGGAATACCTTCAGCAGAGCGGTTTGACCTATACGATCGTGCGGCCCGGTGGGCTGCTGGAAGATGACCTGCCCGATGCGGTGGTGATGCAGGGCCCAGACACGCTGTTTGACGGGCGCATTCCCCGCAAAAAGGTGGCAGAAGTCTGCGTAGAAGCGCTAACCTTACCGGAAGCCCGCAATAAGATCGTGGAAGTGGTGGCCCGTCCCGATGCCCCCGCCCGTTCCTATGGTGAACTGTTTGGGGCGATCGCCTAAATCCAGGCTGGGTAATTCACTGGGTTACTCCACTGGGTACTCCACAATGCTGAACCTTCTTGCCAACTCGTGACTCTGATTCCTCCTTCTTCAACCTCATCCCCCAAGCCGCTGCCGTCCAAGCGCAGCACCGTGACCCGCATTTTGCTGATGGGGGCGCTGGCGCTGATGGCGCTGCCTGTCGTGGAAAAAGTGATGGGCTGGGACGGATCTCTGCCCCGGAGTGGAGAACCCGTCGGCAGCGTCACGCCGATTCCCCTGCGGATGAAGGGCGGCGACCCCTACATTCGAGCGCTAATGCGGACGATTTCTGCCAGCGAGTCCAACGATCCGCGGCCCTATTCGCTGATCTATGGGGGCGATCGCTTCGAGGATTTTTCCCAGCATCCCGACCGCTGCGTTCCCATCGTCGCAGGGCCCAATCTGGGCGATTGCACCACGGCTGCGGGCCGCTACCAGTTCATCACCTCCACCTGGCTAGAGCAGGCGCAGACCTATCACCCCAACCCGTCTGGCCTGTGGCGCTGGCGCAGCTACAGCTTTGAGCCAGAATATCAAGATGCTGTGGTCTATGCCTGGCTCAGCGACCCCCAGGCCTGGGGCGTAGACCTGGCCCAACTGCTGCGCGACGGGGCCATCGAGGACGTGCTGTATATCCTTTCCCCCACCTGGACCAGTCTGGGCTACGGCATCGAAACCAATTCCATGAGCGCCTCGCTGCCCTATATCTACGAGGAGATGCTGCGGGAGGAACTGGCGATCGCCGGAAACTGAGCCAGTCATCAGCGCAGAATCTACGGCAAAAATCGATCCAGCGCGGCTTTCAGGGCTTCCAGTTCTTGCTCGATATTGCCATTCTGGGCAGCGCGGCCGACGCACTCGGTCAGGTGTTCGTCCAAGATGACCCGCGCCACGCGATCCAGCGCTCCCCGCACAGCAGCAATTTGCACCAGCACATCAGGACAGGGGCGGCTTTCTTGCACCATCAGCTTGATGCCGCGAATGTGCCCCTCAATTCGGGATAGCCGGTTGAGGATTTGCCGGAGCGATTCCTCGCTGTGGATGTGGGCGTGTTCGGGCGTCGCAGGGTCGGTATGCAGGTGCGCCGCATCAGACTGCGAATGGGAATGCTCAGGGCTGTTTTGCGAAAGCTTGGGGGCGGTCATGATAGGGGCAAGAAAGGGACAAAACGAGCAGTGCTAGACAATTACTGCCACAGAGCAGGTGATCGGGTTAGCTCATCGGCGATCCAAACTGCCCTCATCTTAGCCCAGTCCTGAAAACCGTACCGCCATTGGAGTGTCGCTAATGAAGGGCGATCGCTAAGATATACGATGGAGCGCTGTATGCATCAAGGGCGTTCCGGCACGCTCAGAGTTATTGCGCGAGACGAGAAATTGCCATGCAACGGGACAGGTTCATGAATGGGCTGAAGTTACAAGCGCCGCGTCGGGTTGTGGCGCGGCTGATGATGGTGTTTTTGTGTGGGCTGCTGTTGCTCAATCCGCTGACCACTCCATCTGCGTCGGCTGATGTGCCCGTGGGGGCAGCGCGCGGGAGCAGCTTTGTGGCAGCAGCGGTGAACCGGGTCGGGCCGGCGGTCGTGCGGATTGACACGGAGCGCACGGTTTCTCGAAACGTAGACCCGATGTTCAACGATCCCTTTTTCCGCCAGTTCTTTGGCGATGGCATGATGCCCCCTGGCGGTCGCTATGAGGAGCGGCTTCGCGGGCAGGGGTCGGGATTTATCATCAGCGCTGATGGCACGATCTTGACCAATGCCCATGTGGTGGACGATGCCGACCGGGTGACGGTGCGCCTGAAAGATGGTCGCCAGTTTGATGGCGAAGTGCGCGGCGTAGACGAAGTGACCGACCTGGCAGTGGTGAAGATCAACACGAGCGATCGCCTTCCGGTGGCCACGCTGGGCGACTCGGACGCGGTGCAGGTGGGAGACTGGGCGATCGCCGTTGGCAACCCCCTGGGACTGGATAACACCGTCACCCTGGGCATCGTCAGCACGCTCAACCGCTCCAGTGCCGACGTGGGCATTCCCGACAAGCGCCTGGACTTTATTCAAACCGATGCCGCGATTAACCCCGGCAACTCTGGCGGCCCCCTGCTCAACGAGAAGGGCGAAGTCATTGGCATCAACACCGCCATCCGCGCCAATGCAATGGGCATCGGCTTTGCCATCCCGATTAACAAGGCAAAGGACATTTCCACCCGGCTAGCTCGCGGCGAGTCTGTGCAGCACCCCTACCTAGGCGTGCAAATTGCCACGCTGACTCCAGAACAAGCGCGAGACAACAACGAAGACCCCAACGCGACCCTGATTTTGCCAGAGGTGAACGGGGCGCTGGTCATGGGGATTGTGCCCGATTCCCCCGCTGCCAAGGGCGGCATCCGTCGCGGTGACGTGATTACGCAGGTGAATGGGCAAGCCATTACCCGTGCTGACCAGTTGCAAACCATTGTGGAAAACAGTGAACTGGGCAAGCCGCTCCAGATTACGGTAAAGCGCGGCGATCTGACCCGCACACTATCGGTTCGCACCGCAGAACTGCAACCGGCTGGGAAGAGCAGCAGCGCACTCCGCTAAGGCGAAACCAGCGTATTTTTAAAGTATCTGACGTATCTTTAGAAAGCGGTACTTGTTGCCGCTTTCTAGCTGCTCTCTAGCCGCATGGTAGACGACCTTCTGCCTTTGGCGTTTATCGATTCTCGATTTTAGATTTGCAATTTTGGATTGCCAGTCAAGCGTCTGCGAGGCTGCCACCCGTTGCACTCGTAGCGCCACCAGAGAGAATTGATACTGGACACACAAATACCCTGAATAAAGACTGAGACGGACAAAGCCTGAGATGAACAGCGAAGCCTACAACGAAATATTGGATATTTGTGAGGAACTGACGTATCGGGAAAAGTTCCGGCTGGCCCAGCATCTCATTCAGCTAGCACGAAAAGAAGAGGAAGAAGCACATCCCGATCAAAAAGAATCCCGGGCCCACGACCCAGAAACGATCCAGTACGTTGCAGAACGACTGCTTAAGTCAAAGCCGACCAAGAAGACCACATTGCTGAACTCGATTGGGGCGATGTTTCAGTTCCAGGGGGGCATCTCCGAGGTGGATAAGGAACTGATTGTCTATGAGCTTCAAAAGAAGCGATATATCTCAATCGATCGAGAGGGTCGCGTGTCCTACAGGACTTCTTTTTTTGAGTGACGTTGCATAACGTGTCGGGTGGACTGAACCATCTGCGGGCTGCGGGTCAAAGATTTAGCTGCCAAACAAGGGGCTGGTCAGGCGCGGACGGCGGTGGGCTGAAGCTGGGAGAAGGCGATCGCCCCCAAAAAGATTACCAACTGCGTCACGACGATGCTGGGCCCAGACGGCAGGTTAAACCAGGCCGATAGCCCAATGCCCACTAGGGCGCTGATGGCTCCCAGGGCGGCCGACAGCAGCACATACTGGGAGAAAGTGCGGCTCAGCAGTCGCGACGCGCAGGCAGGAATCACCACAAAGGCGCTCACCAACAGCGCCCCGATCGCCTTGATCGACACCCCGACGACGAGCGATAGCAGCACGATAAACGCCGTACGGTGAACCTCAACAGACACGCCACGGGCGATCGCCAGCGGTTCATTCAGCGTCATCAGCATTTGTGTCCGCAGCGACAGGCTGACGAATAGAACACAGATGCAAAGCAGAATGCCGCTCGTCCACAAGTCAGAATACTGAATAGCCAAGATGTCTCCAAACAGGAGATTGTTGAGGCCGCCTTTGTAGGAATCCACAAAACTGAGGATAATAACGGCGATCGCCAGTGATGAAGAATAGATAATGTTCAGCAGTGCGTCTGTCCAGAGGCGAGTGCGTTGCAGCAAGTAATTCACGCCCAACGCAAACAACACAGCCGACGGCAGCAACACAATCGACGGGCTAATGCCCATTAGCACGCCCAGGCTAATGCCCAGTAAGGTGGAATGCCCCAAGGCATCGCTAAAGAACGAAAGCTGTCTGAGGATGGTGAAACTGCCTAACATGCCGCCCATCAGCCCCGTCAGCACGCCACCCATCAGCGCCCGCTGCATAAACGGGAACTGAAATAGCTCAATCACGCGAATCAAATCAGCTTGAAGAGACATGGCACTAATGCATGTGTCGATATTGCACAAACTCTGAGCCGTAGGCAGCAGCCAAGTTGTCGGGAGCGAGCGCAACTTCAGGAACGCCTTGGCACAGCAGACGACGATTCAGGCAAAGCACGCGATCGCAGTGTCGGCGCACCATTTCCAGGTCGTGGGAAATTTGCAAAATCGCCCAGCCCTGCTCTTGTTTGAGCTGGTTGAGCAAACGATAGAACTCTGACTCGCCGCGCACGTCCAGCCCCGCCGGTGCCTCATCGAGGATCAGCAGCCGCCGGGGACGCACCAGGCAATAGGCCAGCAGCACGCGCTTCGTTTCGCCGTCTGAGAGGCCGCTGATGGGCTGATGGCGCAGATGGCTTGCGCCGACTCGCTCCAGCGCATCCAGCACAGCCCGATGGCGATCGCCCCCACCTGCCCACGGCCACTGCATTCCCAGCGCATCCCAGCCCAACCCCACCAGTTCACTCACGGTCATCGGGATGCGTCGGTCAAACAGCAGATTTTGCGGCAGGTAGGCAATTCGTCGCCGCACGCTCATAGGCAACTTGCCCGACGGACTGAGCAGATGCCCCAAACACCGCACCTGCCCAGCCTGACGCGGCAAAATCCCCAAAATCGCCTGAACCAGCGTGCTTTTACCTGCACCGTTTGGGCCGACGATCGCCGTGTCGGTGCCCGCCTCCAGCACAAAGGACACCTCCTGCACCGCCGCATAGGATTCTCGATACACCGTTAGCCGCTCCACGGCCAACACAACCTCTTGCAATTCACACCTCCTGATGGAGCGCTGATTCAACCGATTCAATCTCGGTTTTGCCCAGTCAATCTGGGGCGAAGCCGATTTGAGAATGGTTATCATTCTGAACCATCTTACTAGGCGATTGGGGCTTGCTGCCACGGGCGATCGGGTGAAATACGATTTGTCTAGGTTCCTGAACTTTGGCTCTTCCGGGTCGTCTATGTCGTCTATAAAGAAAGTCGTCTATAAAGCTGTACAAAGTTGCACAAAGTTGCACGAAGCAGTGCATTTTCCTCCAAAATCATCTCCATCGAGGCGCAACCGAAAAAAAGTTGAGAAATTGGCGCAGGTTCATTAGACTTGACACCAGACCAAGCGGTTAAAATCTTCGTAAGCCGCTACACGCAGCGTTTGAGTCTGTTTCAGGGAAGTTGGGTTATGCTTTGGGCTGCGCGGCGGGTTAGGCCAGTCAGGTTTTAGGGATTATGCAACAGGCAACACGGCGGAATGGCAAGCGGAACGGAAGGCGGAACCAAAGTCTGAATGAGCGGTTGAGCAGCACTCGACTGCGGCGATGGGGGGCAAGTTTAGGACTGGCGGCGATGGCGGCAAACCCTTCCATGATTAGCCTGGGGGCGATCGCCACCCTCCTCTCCACAACCGCCGCGCCCGTCCAGGCCTCCACCCTGACCCAGTGGCAGTTTGACCCCGCCAGCACGCAGCTAGAGGTGACGGTGCCCGCAGGCGTAACGCCACGCACGTTTTTGCTGGCGCAGCCGACGCGAATTGTCATGGATCTGCCCAACACCGATGTGGGCGCAGTGTCGGCTGGGCAAGTCTATGGCGGCGCAGTGCGGCAGGTGCGCGTGAGTCAGTTTCAGCCCGGGCTAACGCGAATTGTGATGGAACTGTCGCCCGATGCCACCCTTGCGCCAGAGCAGGTGCAGCTTCAGCAGGTGGGCCCTGCGTCCAGCGGACAGAGCCGCTGGGTGCTGCGTCCGGTGCTGGTGGGGGCGACGACCACTGCAACTCAGCCCGTTGCGCCGTCTATCCCGCCTGCGGAACCGTTCGGACTTCCTGCCGCGCCGCCCGTTGCGCCAGTCGTGCCCCAGCCTGCGGCTCTGCCTGAATCTGTTCAGCCACAAGTTTCCCAGCCGCAAGCTTTCCCGCCTGCATCAGCCCTTCCCCAGCCCGCGCCGCCGCCTGTCATTGCCACAACGCCGTCCCAGTCCTCTCCGATTCCGCCTGAGCTATCGGGCAGCAATACCACCGTGCGAATTCGTCGCAACGAGCTACCAGTTGAAACGCCGTTGCCAAGCGCCCCGCCTGTGCCCGTTGAGATTCCGCCCGCAGCCCCAGCGACAGCACCACCCGCCAGTTCACCCGCTGCGGCGCTGCAAACCATGCCAGCAACACTGCAAACCACGCCACCAGGGGCGACTGCGCCCAGCGCGGTTTCGATTCCCACGCCGCCTAGCAGCAGTGCTTCTGGCGCATGGCAGATTCCCGCAACCTTGCCGCCCTCCGCGCCAGACGGGCGGCCGGTCACGGTGACGATTCCGCCCCTAGATGCGGCTCCTGCGGCGGTTCCCAGTGCGGTTCCCAGTGCAGTTCCCAGTGCGGCTCCTGCGGCGGCTCCAATTTTGCCCGATCCGCTGCCGCCGATTGCGCCTGCGCCAGTTGCGTCTACGCCCGAACCCATTGTTCCGATTGAGGTGAATCGTGCGCCTGCCTCGCCCAGTCCATCGCTTCCCGTGCTGCAACCTGCGCCGGGTGTGGTGAATGAAGGCGTTTCGAGTCGCCCGTCGAGCGCCAGTCGCCTGCCTGCTGCGTCGGTCGCCGCGACACCATTTAACCCGAACGTGCTGCTGCCATCGGGAACGTCGATGATTGCGCGGTATCCCGGCCGCGTACCGCTGACGCTGAGTGGCGATCGCCCCTGGCAAGAAGTTCTTGTATTAACAGAACCCGTGCGCGACTACAGCGGGCGCGTGGTGTTTCCACGGGACAGCCAGCTTTTAGGACGGTTTGAAACAAACCGCGAGGGCAGTCGCTTTGTGGTGCAGGCAATCAGCGTGAACGGGCGTAACCAGCGCCTTGAGGGGCGGTCGGATCGACTGTCGGGCGATCGCCGCATCTCCGAAGAAGACATTCTGCGGAATTCCGCCATTGGTGCAGGTGGGGCGCTGCTGCTGGGCCTGCTGACAGGCGGCATTGGGCTGGTGGGGCTGGCCCTGGGGGCGGGGGCTGGAGCGGCGACGACCTTGATCACTGCCCCCCAGCCTGCCACGATTCTGCCGAACCAGATTATCGAAGTTCGTCTAACGCAGGATGTGCCACGCGACTTCTTTTAGGCGTGAAAGCAGAAGTAAAAGCAATTCAGCCATTTTGGGAGCGATCGCCCGCTGCCGCAGCGCTGCCCGATGCAGATTGAGCCTGGGTTGCAGAGCTGGATTGCGAAGCTGGATTGCAGAGATTGAACCTGGGTAGATTATGAACTGGATCAAACACGGGCTGGGGCTGTCGCTGGTGGGCACGGTGGGGATGGTGAGCATGGCGGCGATCGCCCGTGCCGAGCAGCCCCTGGGCGTGGTCTATCCCGACGACGGCCACGAAACCACCGCCAGCCGCATTTTTCTGATCGGCACGGCGGCTCCCGGCGGCGAGGTGACGGTCAACGGGCAGCCCATCGAGCGCAGTCCAGCCGGCCACTTTGCCCCCAGTTTTCCGCTAGAACTGGGCGAAAACGTCTTCACGCTGCGGCGCGATGGCGAGACGCTGGTGATTCGCGTGGTGCGCGTGGCGGCAGGGGCGGCGGCTCCGGTGGGCGCTAGTTTTGCCGAGGGGTCGCTGTGGCCGGCAGTGGACGTGGCGCGACAGCCGGGAGAAACGGTCTGCTTTGGGGCGATCGCCCCGCCCAATGCCACTGTTTCCGTCAGCCTTGCGGGGCAGACCCTTCCCCTCGCGCCCCAGCCCAGCGCCGTGGATTTGCCGCCCAACTCCGCCGTGCTGACGGACTTGAACCAGCCCGCGGTGGTGGAGGCGGCCCAGCGCTACCAGGGCTGCTTGCCGCTGAGCCAGCCGATCCTTACCTACGGCAACGCGATTTCCACCGGGGCTGTGCTGCCGAACCCGACTCAGACCGTCATGCTGGGACAGCCAGACTATCAACTCCAGCTTCGCGGCGAAACGGTGCGCCAGACGGCTCCCGGCAGCGTGTCGCTGTTGCCGCTGCTAAACCCGCCTGTGGTGCAGGTGGTCGCTGCATCGGGAACCGCCCGCACTGGCCCCAGCACCGACTATTCCCGCCTCACGCCCTTGCCCCAGGGCACACGGGATGTGGTGACGGGGCGCGAGGGCGGCTGGCTGCGGCTGGGCTATGGCGCGTGGATTCGCGAGTCTGAGACGCAGCCCGTGCCCAATGCCGCGCCGCCCCAAACGCTGATTCGCGGCGTTCGCTCTCGCCCCGCGGGGGAATGGACGGAAATCGTGTTTCCGCTGCAAGCACCCGTGCCCGTGTCGCTGCATCAGGGCGATCGCACTCTCTCCCTAACCCTGCACCACACCGTCGCCCAAACCGACACAATCTTCGTGCCGCGCAATCGCCTGATTCAGCGCTTCGACTGGCAGCAAATTTCCCCAACCCAGGTGCAATACACCGTGCAGCTTAACTCGCGCCACCAGTGGGGCTATAAGCTACGCTACGAGGGCACTAGCCTGGTGCTGTCGCTGCGAAACCCGCCAGTGCTGTCGTCATCGCGGCGGCAACCGCTGACGGGACTGCGGATTTTTCTCGACCCCGGCCACGGCGGCCCGGATGACCTCGGCGCTCGCGGCCCCACGGGCTATCCCGAAAAAGACGTGGCGCTGATTGTGTCCAAACTGCTGCGCGATCGCCTGCAAGCCAAAGGCGCAACGGTGATCATGAGCCGCACCGAAGACATCGACCTCGGCCCCAACGAACGCGCCGCCATGATCGTGGAGCAAGAGCCGCACCTCGCCCTCAGCATTCACTACAACGCTCTGCCCGACGATGGCGATGCGATCAACACCGCAGGCATCGGCACGTTCTGGTATCAAAACCAGGCGCAAGACCTGGCGGAATTTCTGCATGATTATCTGGTGGAAACGCGCGATCGCCCCTCCTACGGCGTGTTTTGGAACAATCTCGCCCTGACGCGCCCTGCCGTCGCGCCGTCTGTCCTTCTAGAACTCGGCTTTATGATCAATCCCTTTGAATTCGAGTGGATTGTCGATTCCCAAGAGCAGGCGCGGCTGGCCGATGCCCTGGCCGACGGCATCGAAGCCTGGTTGCAGCGGGCGGTCAGCGAGTAGCTGGGGCGGGCTGCCCTGTGCCAAGATAGGTTGGGCGACGAACGTAGGGTCGGGCTTTGTAGCGATTTTTGATGGCAATTTCTTATGGCAATTTCAGAGGAGTTTCATCGGCGCTGGTGTGCATTGCTGGAGCGCGTCGATGACTGCAAATCTGAAAAAGCCCTGGAAACCGAAGTCCTCTTGCCCATGCTGGAACTGCTGGGCTATCGGCCGCAGGATATTCTTCAGCAGGTTCCATTTGGCAAAAAGCGAGTTGACTTTTTGCTCAGAGCGCAGCAGTCTGCTCCCTACTGCCACTATCTAATCATCGAAGCCAAATCTCCCAAACAGTCAATCGCCCACAATAGTTGGCAACTGCGGGATTATCTGCTCGCTTCGGGCAGCATTTTGGGACTGTTGACCAACGGCAAGCAATTTCGCCTGCTTTACAACGATGGCGAGACGGTTCACTCGCTCTGGAACTACAGCCGCGACTACCTGTATCAAAGCTATCGGGTGTTGGGGTCGCTGCTGTGGAAGCGAAATTGCGATCGCGTCATGGAGGTCTTTGGCAGCAGCCACCGCAAAATTCACGAACAGCTTGTGCGGGCGATCGCCCAACTATCGCACGACCCCCAGGTTCTCTCAGTTCTGCCAATACAGCCCGATTTATCTCCCCTCACTGCACCCCGAAACGCTATGATCATCACCGTTTTTAACAACAAAGGTGGCGTGGGCAAAACCACCCTAACGATTAACCTAGCTGCGGCCCTGGCGCAAAGGGGCAAGCGGGTGCTGCTGATCGACATCGACGCACAGGCAAACCTGACGACGGGTCTGGGAATCGACCCGCTAGAAGATATAGAAAAAGTCGGGCGAAAAGACATTACCCATCTGCTGACTGAACCCCGGCTGGTGCTAGACGACGTAATTGTGAAAAAGCGCTGGGGCAGTGTGGTTTTAGACGTGGTGCCTTCCCATATTCGCCTCAGCAATATGGAGAATCAACTGATTCAGATTGTGGACAGCGATCGCATTCTGGCCAAAAAGCTCAAAAGCCAGGACTATGACTTTGTGTTTATCGACCCGCCGCCCTCCTTTGGCAAGGTAAACCGCATTTCTCTGATGGCCTCTGGGGGTGTGCTAGTGCCGACTCAGCTTTCGCCCTATCCCATCCGGGCGCTGGAATTTGTCCTGGGACAGGTCGAAGAAGTCGGGCAGTTTCGCGAAACGCCGCTGCCCATCGTGGGTATTGCAGTCAGTATGCACGATCGCACTTCGCGGGCCTTTAACCTGTCGATGGTTGAAGAGTTGTACGGACGCTTAAATAAGCTGCCTGGGGGCAATCAGGTGCAACTGTTTTCTGAGGCAACCTGGGTGCCCCGCCTCAACATCGTGTCCAAGTCTCAGAGTGAGGGCTGTCCGCTGTTTGCGATTGATTCTCTGGATGGACTCAGCGCCCAAGACCGCACCGCTGCCGAGAATGCGCTTGCGTCCTTTGAGTCGCTGGCTCAAGAACTCCTGCAAAAGGTCGAAGCGGCGGCATAGGCCGAGCCAGACCAGACTAGACGGCATCGACGCTTCGCTGCACTGCATAGCGCAGTTCGGCAAAGGCCGTGCCATAGGTTGTTGCAGACACCAGCTTGAGGGGCGGCGTGGTAATTTGGCGCGGCAGCAGGGGCGCACCGCTGCCCAGCGTTACCGAGGCAATGGTCACGATAATTTCATCCAATAGCCCGTGGTCATAAAACTGCCCTGCCAGGTCGCCGCCGCCTACTACCCAGATGTTTTTGTCCTGGGCGATCGCCCGCATTTCCTCATACACCGGACGCACGTCGCCTTTCACAAAGCGAATATCCGCACCCGGAATCGCGGGCAGCGTGCGCGTGGTAAACACCCAAGCGGGCTGCGTGTAGCTCCAGGCGGGCTGCGCTGGGTCAGCGTTGGGATTGTCGGGGCTATCGTGGTTGAGAATCCACTCATAGGTGGTGGCGCCCAGGGCGATCGCCCCCACTTCTTGAATAAAGCTGGGATAGCTGCCGTCTTCTGGGTCGCCAAACTGAAACAGCCACTCCAAAGAATGGTTGGCATCGGCAATGTAGCCATCCAGGCTAGTTGCGGTGTAATACTGCGTTTTCATTGAGAACTCCTGACATTCCTGATCGAGACAAGCTGGGTGCGCCGTGCGTCGTGTCCAGGATTACCAAATCTTCTGGAAGCGCCTGCGTAGAATGTGGAGCAATCGCATTGGGCTTCGGCGGCCGAGGAAACCAGGCTAAGGTTGAATGCGAGATTCGCTGGCGATCGCCCCCGCTCAAAATCTTATGCTTAAAAATCTCTACATTGCCGCAATCGAACCGGGCAACGGCAAGTCGCTGGTGCTGCTGGGGTTGATGGAACTGCTGTCGAAACGGGTGGGGCGGCTGGGCTTCTTTCGTCCGGTAATCCATGCGGGCGACGCGCCGGACAACGATATTGACCTGGTGCGGAGTCGTTATGCCATTGCCGCGCCCTACGACTCGCAATATGCCCTCACCCATGAGGAGGCACAGGCGCTGTTAGCCACTGGCCGTACCGATACACTGCTGAAACGGGTTGTAGAGGCTTACAAAACACTGGAGGCACAGTGCGATTTCGTGGTGTGCGAAGGGGTGGACGCGACGGAAATCGGGTCTGCCTTTGTGGATGATTTTGACGCGCAGGTGGCAAATTTGCTAGCGGCCCCGATCGCCCTGGTGTCGAGCGGCGAGGGCAAGTCGCTGGAGGAACTGATCAGCGCGGTGCGGACGGAGCGGGAGGCGTTTCTCAACTACGGCTGCGCGATCGCCGCTACGTTCATCAACCGGATCGCGCCAGAAATGCGCGAGGAACTGGGCGATCGCCTCCAGGCTGCATGGCAAACCGACGACCCCGTGTTCCTGTTGCCAGAGGAGCCGCGCATTACCAGGCCCACGGTTGCCGAAGTAATGCACACGCTGGGCGGCGTGCTGGTCATGGGCGACGACAGCCAGCTCAACCGCGACGTGCTGAGCTATAAGGTGGCAGCAATGCAGTTGCCCAATTTTTTGACGCACCTCCAGGAAGGGGCGCTGGTGATTGCACCGGGCGATCGCGCAGACATCGTGCTGGGCTGTCTGACGACCATGTTTGCCGAAGACTATCCCAAAATTTCCGGCATCGCGCTGACGGGCGGGCTGGAACTAGCTCCGTCGGTGCGGGCGCTGCTAGACAGTTTTCGGCGATCGCCCCTGCCCATCTTCGCCGTCGCCACCGACACCTACGAAACCGCCACCCGCGCCAGCCAGGTTCGCGCCCAGCTCAACCCATTCAACGAGCGCAAAATCGCTGCCGCCCTGGGGCTGTTTGAATCGTCGGTGGATTTGTCCAGGCTGGAGGCCCGTATTGAGGTGGCCCGCTCGACGCGCATGACCCCGCTGATGTTTGAATATGAACTGATCCAGCAGGCAAAGACAATGCGCCAGCGGATCGTGCTGCCAGAGGGAACGGACGAGCGCATCCTGCGGGCCAGCGAAATCTTGCTGCAACGCAATGTGGTAGACGTGACGCTGCTGGGCAACCGGGGACAGATCCAGGAGGCGATCGCCGCCCTGGGGCTTCATCTCGACGACGCAACGCTGATCGACCCGCTGGAATCCGACTGGCAGGAAGACTTTGCCCAGACTTACTACGACCTGCGGAAGCACAAGGGCATTACGCTGGAGTTTGCCCACGACCTGATGCGCGATGTTAGCTACTTTGGCACGATGATGGTCTATAAGGGACTGGCGGATGGCATGGTGTCGGGGGCGCTGCACACCACCGCCCACACGATCCGTCCCGCACTGGAGTTTATCCGCACGCAGCCCGGTTGCTCCATCGTCTCCAGCGTGTTTCTCATGTGTTTGGAAGACCGCGTGCTGGTCTACGGCGACTGCGCCGTGAATCCCAACCCTAACCCGCAGCAGTTGGCCGACATTGCCATTAGCTCGGCGGAAACCGCTGCTCTGTTTGGCATCGAGCCGCTGGTGGCGATGCTGTCCTATTCCACGGGCGACTCCGGCAAAGGTGAAGACGTGGACAAGGTGCGCGAGGCGGTTCGCATTGCCCAGAGCCAGCGTCCCGATTTGCAAATCGAAGGGCCGATTCAATACGACGCGGCGGTGGATGCCAGCGTCGCCAAAACCAAGCTGCCCGATAGCAAGGTCGCAGGCCATGCCACGGTGTTTATCTTCCCCGACTTAAACACGGGCAACAATACGTACAAGGCCGTGCAGCGCTCTGCCAACGCCGTCGCCATCGGTCCCATCCTCCAGGGCTTGCGAAAACCCGTCAACGACCTCAGCCGGGGCTGCACCGTGCCCGATATCGTCAACACCGTTGCCATCACCGCAATTCAGGCGCAGCGCGTGCAGGCCGCTGCTGGCAGTGTAGAGCCGGAAAGAGTAGGTGCTAGTGCGTGAACCAAGTACGGTGGCAGCGTCAGGACGGACGCGCACCCCTGGCGACGAAAAACAGAACCGGCAGCGATAGGGCTTGGATCAGCACCGAAAAAATCACCAGGGCGGGCCGCGAAAAATCGTAGAGCGTACCCATCAGGGCGCTGCCTGCAAACCATGCCAGCCCATAGCCTGTGTTGAAAATGCCGAAGGCCGAGCCGCGTCGCTGGGGCGGGACAATACCCGCAACCGCCGCCTTCATGATGGATTCCTGTGCGCCCATGCCAATGCCCCACAGCACCATGCCCCAGATTGCCGTCTGGAAGCTGCCCAAAAAGACCAGCGGCGCGAACAGCAGCGACAGGGCGATCGCCAGCATCAGGCTGCCCAGCCCCACCCGGTCAAACCAGCGCCCAAACAGCAGCGCGGCGATCGCATCCACGCCCATCGCCAGCGCATAGAGCAGCGGAATCTGGCTGGTAGATTCCACACCCGTCCGTTGCAGATGGAAGGCAATCAGCGGAAAGTCGGCATAGCCCGCCGCAACCAGGGCGATCGCCCCCAGATAAATCCAAAAGCGGCGCGGCAGCCCCTCCGTGTGCAAATCCGCCGGAGTCGGCGGCTCAAAGTCCCTCGGATTGGGATAAATCTGCTGCGTCACCAGCAGCACCAGCAGCCCCAACACTGCCGGAATCACCAGAATCGCAAAGCCGCCGCGATAGCCATACTGCCAGGTCAGCATTGCCGCCACCATCAGCGGCCCGCCCACAGCCCCAATTTGATCCATCGCCTCGTGCAGCCCAAAGCCAAATCCCCGCCCGATCTGCATTGCGCCGTGGGACAGCAGCACATCTCGCGGCGGCGTGCGGACGGCCTTGCCCGTGCGTTCGGCGATCATCAGTCCGGCGGCGGCGGGCCAGGTGGTGGTCAGCGACAGCAGCGGCACGACGGCCGTGTTGATGCAGTAGCCCAGCGTAGTGATGCGCCAATATTGTCGAGTGCGATCGCTCAAATAGCCAATGACCAGCCGAAACCCGTAGCCAATCAGTTCGCCCAGCCCTGCCACCCAACCCACCACCGCGCCGCTTGCGCCCAGGCTACCCAGATACGCACCCGTAATGCTCCGCGCCCCTTCATAAGTTGCATCCGCGCACAGACTCACCACCCCCAAACACACCACGAACCAAAGTGCAGAGTTTTTCATGCCAGAGAATTTGTAGTAAATAATCTTCCCAGAATTTCCAGGGGAGCAACCGCTTCTAAAGCATCATCAGGCAACAAGCGGGTTAAGCAACAAGTGTTGCATCAGAGTTTGACACGTCTCCAGGATAAATGCAACACCTGTTACAATAAGCCTATGTCTCGTCAATCTTGGAATCTGCTGATCTACCGGGTTCCCTCTCAGCCGTCCACGCAGAGGGTCTACGTCTGGCGAAAGTTAAAAGGATGGGGAGGCTTATATCTCCAGCAATCGGTTTGCGTGCTGCCCCAGCGTCAGAATTTGCAGAGACAGCTAGAGGCACTGACGATGGAAATTATTAACGGTGGGGGGGAGGCAGACCTGCTGACCGTCACAATTGAAGAAGATAAACAAAACTCAAGACTGATCGAGCGATTTCAGCAGCAGGCAGCGGCCGAGTATGAGGAATTTCTAGGGCGCTGCCAGGACTTTCACCAAGAGCTAGAGCGTGAGCGGCAAAAGAAGAATCTTACCTTTGCTGAACTCGATGAAAATGAAGCAGAGCTAAGCAAGCTGCGCTCATGGCTGCCCAAGATCCGCGAGCGAGACTTGTTTGATGCGGCTGGGTATGCGGCTGCGGTGGAGGCGCTAAAGCTCTGCGAGGAAGACTTTCAGCGATTCAGCCAGCAAGTTTACGAGGCTCAAGATTTGTAGCCTACTCTCGCCTGGGGTTATCTTGCCTGGAGTTATCTTGCCTGCGATCGCCAGGCTTGGGTTCGGGTTTGCAGGCCGCGTGTCAAAAACCAGTACAGCAGGCGCACGCCGATACTGGTGACCACGATGAGGGTAGACATGGCCGCAGCGGGCGCAATGTCTCCAGCATCATCCATGTTGACAATGGCTACGGCCGCCAGCGGCAGCGTCGGTGGATAGAGAAAAACGATGGCAGAAATCGTCACCATCGCGTTCACAAAAAAGTAAATGCCGATGTCTAAAATGGCTGGAACGCAGAGCGGCAGCGTGACGCGCCAAAAGGTTTTGTAAAACGGCACCCGCATCGAGGCAGATACCGACTCAAACTCTGGATCAATCTGCTTGAGGGCAGTGGTGGCCGTGAGAAAACAAACCGTGAAAAAGTGGATCACGTTGCACAGCACCAAAATGGCCATCGTGCCGTAGAGCCAGTTCAGCGGGTTTCTGAGCAGCAGCCCGCCAATATTCCAGGTGGGATTGTTGAAGAAGAATACGTAGGCCAGCCCCAGCACTAGTCCGGGCAGCGCCAAGGGAATGGTTGCCAGGAAATAATTGGCCAGCCGCAAGCCCTTGAGTCCTTTGCCCTTTTCGACGAGGTAGGCGATCGCAAAGACAGCAGCAGTCCCAAAAATCGCCGTATAGAGCGACATGCGAATGCTGTTCCAGTAGGCAGCGTAGCCCCCGCCTCCGACTGCGTTGAAGTTGTAGTGCCGCAGCGTTGGCTCAAAGTTGTAGGGCCAGACCTTGACGATCGAAGCCAGGACGATTGCCGCAAATACCAGCAGCACAAAGCAGGCGATCGCCCCACAAATCGCAAACATCAGCCAATCGAGGGCGGGCTTGGGCTTGGGCTGGTAGGGCACCGACTTGGCGCTGACCATTGCTGTCTGGCGGCGCTGCACGATGCGATCGAGGATAAACGCTAAAACCGTTGGCAACAACAGAAAAACGCTGATAGTTGCGCCCATCGAAAAATTTTGCTGGCCAATCACCTGCTTGTAGATGTCGGTGGCCAGCACGTTGAAGTTGCCGCCCACCACCTTGGGTACGCCGAAGTCGGTAAAGGCCAGGGTAAAACAGACAAAAATGGCGCTCATCAGCCCATACTTGACGCTGGGCAGCGTTACTGTCAAAAACGTCCGCAGCGGCGGCGTTCTCATCACGTCGGCGGCTTCATAAAGGCGGGCATCCGTCAGGCTGAGGGCGGTCGCCAGAATCACGACTGCCTGCGGGAAGCAGTAGAGCGCCTCGCCCAGAGTAATGCCAACGGGGCCGTAGAGTCCGATATCAAACGGCGGCAACAGCCCAAAGAATCCAGTCGTAAACAGGCCCTTATTACCAAACAGGTAAATTAGCCCAATCGCATGGGCCAGCGGCGGAATAAACAGCGGCAAAGTACCGAGAATGCGAAAGATCCCTTTGCCGCGCATAGCGGTGCGCGTCAGCGCGTAGGCGTAGAGGAATCCTAAAATGACGGATAAGAGCGTGCTGGCGATCGCCACCGAGATTGTATTTGTGAATGACACCAGCAGCGAGGGCGTGGTCAGGTAGCGAGCGTAGTTGGCCCAGCCCACCCAGTTGCCCTCAGCATCCTGAAAGCTCCGCTGGATCATCGGCACCAAGGGCAGCACCACGCCCGTAAGCAGAAATAATGTGGCGATCGCCAGCATCAGCCGCATGATCCAATCTTCGCGGGTGATGACGTGGCGCACCTGCAGCGGAAAGAGGCGATCGCCCAGAGACGAGGAAGCAGGAGAAGTCGTCATGGTTCAGGCTCCTACAGCTTCCTGGGCAAAGACTTGAATGCAGTCGGGCGGCAATTGTACCACCAGTGCTGCGCCCACCTGCAAATCCAGCCGTTCCGCCGCATCAGCGGGCAGTTCGCTGGTGATCAAATCCCTGGCATCACCCTCCAGTCGCATCCCAATTCGATAACCAGACCCCAGAAACTCCACTTCCGCTAGCTCCGCCGCAATTACATTCGGCAAGCTGCTGTCAAAGGCATCCTTTTGCGGCAGGATTTTTACATTCTCTGGACGAATCGCAATTTGCACTGGCGTATTCACGTCAAACTCATTGCGGGGTGCATCGAGCAAAAGATTGCCGCAGCGGACTTGCCCAGAGGGAGCTACCACGCCCTGCAAAAAGTTCATGACCCCGATGAAGTTCGCCACAAACGGGGTCGTTGGACGCTGATAGATGCTGTGGGGCGTGCCGACTTGGGCGATGTAGCCCTTGTCCATCACCACAGCGCGATCGGCCATGGCCAGAGCCTCTGCCTGGTCGTGCGTCACCATAATGGTGGTAATGCCCAAACGCTTTTGCAGTTGCGCGATCTCCGTCCGCAGCCGCACCCGTACCTGGGCATCCAGCGCCGACAGCGGCTCATCCAGCAGCAGCAGCCCAGGAGACAGGGCCAGCGCCCGCGCCAGCGCCACCCGCTGCTGTTGCCCGCCCGAAAGCTGGGCCGGATACTTGGTTCCAAATCCTGCTAAACCAACGGTTTCCAGCAACTCTGCAACGCGGGCATCGATTTGCGCTTTGGGCATCTTGGCGTTTTGCAGCCCGTAGGCAATATTCTGTGCTGCTGTCAGGTTGGGAAACAGCGCGTAGGATTGGAACACGATGCCAAAGTCTCGCTGGGCAGGCGGCAGGCTTGAAATATCTCGCCCCGCCTGGATCACGCGCCCGCTGGTCTGCTGCTCTAGCCCTGCAATAATCCGCAGCAGCGTAGTCTTTCCACAGCCGCTCGGCCCCAGCAAACAGACAAACTCGCCCGGATACACGTCCAGATAAATGTCTCGCAGCGCCACAAAGTTGCCGAAGCGCTTGTGGACATTCTCAATTTGCAAGTAAGGAGTCGCCAGAGCGCGATCGCCCTCAGTATGGGCAACAGGCATTCTTACGGACGCAGATGAACCGACTGGGGAAACTGGGCGAGTCATCGCAGGCTGATCAGGCGAGTAAGTCATGATTTTGAAAAATTCAGATAACGCTCAAAATAAAGCTCGAAAAAGTGCCAAATGGGGAAAAGAGGATGAACCGACTTGCAAGCCAACAAAACCGATTCATCCTCTGAGTGATCTCTGGACATTCTGTAGGAACTATAGGAATCAGTAGGAATCAGTGAGCGAATTCCTGGAGTTAATTCACTGAATTGCTTGCTGGGTGATAAGGGCGATCGCCCCACTCCAGCCCATGTCTCATTTTCATTCCTACCTTTGTTCAGACTCAGGTTCCTACTTAGGCTCCGATTTGCTGTCGTAGCGCTTTGTCCACTCAGCTAAGATCGCATCCCGATTCTTGGCGGCCCAGTTAAAGTCGTTCTTGATCAACTGTTTGGTCGGATCAGCTGGATACCCTTCAGGAATCGGCACATCCGTCTTCACCGCAGTCACCGGGAAATTCTTGGCATACTCCCGCATGATGTCTGGAGAAATCGCCCAGTCCAGGAAAACCTTCGCACCAGGCTTGATATTCGCCTTCTTCACCAGCGCATTCGCCTCAATGTCCCATCCCGATCCTTCGGTTGGAAACACGGCAGCAATCGGCTCCCCGTCATTTTTCTGCTTCACAGCCCGATAGTCAAAGGAAATGCCGATGGGATACTCGCCAGCGCCCGCCATCTTGCAGGGCTTGGAGCCAGAGTGGACATATTGAGCCACGTTCTGATGCAGCGCATCGAGATACTTCCAGCCCTGCTCTTCCCCCATCATTTGCAAAATAGCCGATACCGACAGGAAGCCCGTCCCCGAAGAGGCCGGGTTCGACATCACAATCATGCCCTTGTATTCCGGCTTGGTGAGATCCGCCCAGGAGGTCGGCACCGGCACGCCCTTTTGCTCCAGTTCCACCGTGTTGGCACAGAAGGCGCTCATCCAGGCATCAATCCCGACCCAAGTCGGCGGATTCCGGTCATCGCGAAACTGGGGCTGCACGGCTTCTAAGCCTGCTGGAGCATAGGGTTCCAGCATTCCCTGCTGATCGGCCACCAACAAGCTCGACACCGCCGTTCCCCACACGACATCAGCTTGGGGATTGTCTTTTTCGGCCAGCAGTTTAGCAGTGATAATTCCCGTAGAGTCGCGTACTTTATTCACTTTTATATTTGGATGAGACTTCTCAAACATGGGAATGTACTCCGCAAGCTGGTCATCCTCCAGCGCGGTATACACTGTGATCGTTTCCGAACCCCCAGTTGCAGTCGTTGAACCCGTCGAAACGCCCGTTCCAGGGTTTGTAGTCACAGGGCCGGAGGTGCAGGCAGCCACCACGATGGCCAACCCAAACGCTGCTATAAATCCAGCCAAAAAGCGTGACCCACGCTTCCCAATCCATTTCTCAAGCATTGTAATAATCCATTGTTGAATGTAACTGCCAAACTAAACTCAAAAGCGCCAGAACAGCCGGATTAGAATCGAAAATCAGAGCAAGTGAGAGTTCGTAAAAACATGGAAATTAGAGGTGCATAAAAACTCTATGCGCCAACCTCTTTCAGATATCTAGCAGGCATCTAGAACAAGCCTGTCGGCGGCTCAGTAAAATCTGAAATAGTAGAATGCAGACATATATGCTCTGACGGTACTATCGGCAATCTAAGAAGAGTTCAAGAAAAGATTAAGGCTGGATTATTTCATAATTCTCAAGATTTAAGCTCTGCTATCCTGTCAGAAATTTCGATATAGTGGCTACGGCTTGGGGAACTCGTCGTAGTTCAAGCTTGAGTCAGTTCGTGCTGTTTATGTTTGGTTATGTTTAATTTGTTCCAAGCCAGAGGTGTTGAAAGATAGCTCAACATACAAAAAATGGGGGCAGAATGTAGTA